>CBIGXK010000029.1:0-20272 GCA_966193805.1 uncultured bacterium
CCCCCGGTCCCTTCGGGACCACCCCCGCCAGCGGGGGATACGTCTCACGCCTCACGTCTCACGTTTCACGCCTCCTCATTTATCTAATCTCAAAAAAATTCTCTGTGAAAAAGTCTGTCAATTACTTCCGGTCATTGGTCAACGATGTTCCGTCGTCTTCCGTAGTATTTCTGATCGCGCTGCCGCTGTGCCTCGGCATCGCCCTGGGATCGGGCGCCCCGCTGTTTTCCGGCATTATCGCGGGTATCGTAGGTGGCATCGTCGTAGGCTTGCTGAGCGGCTCGCAATTAAGCGTTGCCGGCCCTGCTGCGGGCCTCACGGCCATTGTGGCAACGGCGATCACCGACCTGCAGGTGTACGAAGCATTCCTGCTCGCCGTGGTGCTGGGTGGAGTCTTTCAGCTCATATTCGGCTTTGTAAAGGCCGGCGTTCTCGGCGATTACATTCCCTCGAGCGTCATCAAGGGAATGCTTGCCGCCATTGGTTTAATACTTATTCTCAAACAAATCCCCCACCTGTTCGGCTACAGCAAAGATTTTGTCGGCGACGAATCATTCGTGCAGCCCGACGGAGAGAATACCTTTTCTGAAATCGGCAACACCTTCGGTCATATCTTACCGATAGCCGTCATCATCGGTACCCTTTCCATCGTTATACAGTTTGTATGGGATAAATACCTGGTGAAGCTGCATCGCATGTTTGTGCTCATGCCCGCGCCGCTTGTGGTGGTGCTGGTGGCGGTGGCCATTAACGAACTGGCAAAAAGCATGTACCCGCAATATGCATTGTCCCAGGCATTCCTCGTGAACATCCCGATAGCAGGATCCGTCACCGAATTCGCATCGTTCTTCACCTTTCCCGACCTGTCGTTCATATCGAATACGCAGGTATGGGTAGCAGGGATCACCATCGCGATCGTGGCCAGCCTGGAAACATTGCTGAATGTAGAAGCGGCCGACGAACTGGACCCTTACAAACGTGTAACACCCACCAACAGGGAACTGAAGGCGCAGGGTGTGGGCAACATGGTGTCGGGACTGATCGGGGGCCTGCCGATCACTTCGGTTATCGTGCGCACCTCCGCGAACATCAACGCCGGCGCCAAATCGAAAGTGTCAGCGATCCTTCACGGCTCGTTCTTATTGCTGGCGGTGTTTTTTATTCCCGGCATCCTCAACAGGATTCCACTTTCCGCCCTCGCGGGTATTTTGATCTACACAGGATATAAGCTGGCAAAACCTTCCATCTTTAAAAAGTATTACCAACAGGGGATGGGCCAGTTCCTGCCGTTCGTCATCACCATAGTTGCCATCCTGTTTACCGATCTGCTCGTGGGCATCCTGATCGGTTGCTGCACCGGAATGTTCTTCGTGATCCGCAGCAATTTCCAGTCGGCAGTGTTTGTAGTGAACGACGACAACAAGTACCTCTTCAGGTTAAGAAAGGACGTGTCGTTCCTCAACAAGCCAATTATCAAAAACAAGCTGGAAAAGGTGCCGGAAGATGCGTATGTGATCATTGACGTGAAGAGAGCCGATTTCATCGACCGCGACATCGTGGAGGTGATCGAGGACTTCAAGAAACACGCACCGCTGAAGAACATAAAGGTGGAGATGAAGCAAAGTGCCTTCAGGGATTTTGGCTTCCAAAAAGACATGACGCCGGCACATGTGACCGAAATCAGAAGAACGCCTGCGCCGGTTGTTTAATCATCTTATTAATATTTTAAAACATTAACGCATGAAACCATGTGATAAATTATTACTCGAAAATAAAGCCTGGGCAGCCGAACAGCTTGCCGCCGATCCCCACTATTTTCAACGGCTGGCCGCGCAGCAAATCCCCGAATTTTTATGGATCGGGTGCAGCGACAGCCGCGTTCCCGCCAACGAGATCACCAACACGCTTCCCGGCGAAATGTTCGTGCACCGGAATATCGCCAACCTGGTGGTGGAGAACGATGTTAACCTCCTTAGCGTGCTTCATTATTCCGTCAATTATTTAAAGGTGAAGCACATTATCGTGTGCGGGCACTATGGCTGCGGCGGAGTGAAAGCAGCAATGAGCGATTCGAGCTTTGGCATTCTCGATGGGTGGCTCGCAAATATCAAACGCATACGCAATGAAAATGCAGATATCCTTCTCTCCATTGAAGACGAAGAGAAACGCTGTGATAAACTGGCAGAGCTGAACGTCAGGCAACAGGTGCAAAATATTGCCATGACCAGCATTGTCACCGATGCGTGGGATAACGGCGAACCGCTTTGCGTTCACGGGTGGATTTATGGTTTGAAGGACGGATTGTTGAAGCAGTTGCTGTGTCTTGACCCGGTAGCTGCCGAAACGGCCTAATTTTCCGTCTCCCGATTTACTTATCTTCGCCGCCATGTCGGTGCAGGTATCCAGTTTGACCCGTATGTACGGCACGCAAAAAGCCGTCGACAATATCTCTTTTGCGTTAAACAAAGGAGAGATCGTCGGATTTCTCGGCCCTAACGGCGCCGGCAAATCCACCACTATGCGCATGATCACCGGATACCTCGAGCCCGACAGCGGCACGGCAATGGTCAGCGGCATTGATGTGCGCCAACGGCCCCTGGAAGCGAAACGGAAAATTGGCTACCTGCCCGAGGCCAACCCGCTGTATTACGACATGTATGTGAAGGAATACCTCGGGTTTATTGCAGAGGTTCACGGCATACCCCATAAAAAAGACAAGATTGCCGCTATCATTGAAACCGTGGGACTGACCGTCGAAAGCCGGAAAAGAACGGGTCAGTTGTCGAAAGGCTACAAGCAGCGCGTTGGGCTCGCTGCCGCCCTCCTGCACGACCCTGAGGTATTGATCCTGGATGAACCCACCACAGGCCTCGATCCCAACCAGATCGTCGAGATCAGGGATTTGATCAGGAACCTGGGAAAGAACAAAACCGTTTTGTTTTCCACGCACATTTTGCAGGAAGTGGACGCCATCTGCGACCGCGCCATTATTATCAACAAAGGAAAGATTGTTGCCGATAAAACCCTTACCGAATTAAAATCAGGAAGCTCGCAAAGCCTTGAGGAAATATTTAAAAATTTAACAACCAACAATAATTAAAGCAATATGAGTTACATCGCAGAGATCTTTGCCAGGCAAATTCTCGATAGCCGTGGCAATCCAACGGTAGAGGTTGAAGTAATAACAGATGAAGAAATACTTGGCCGTGCCGCCGTGCCCAGTGGCGCGAGCACCGGCATTCATGAAGCCGTCGAACTGCGCGACAATGACAAGAACACCTACCTCGGCAAAGGCGTGCTGAAAGCCGTGGAAAATGTAAATAAAGAAATAGCCGAAAAGCTGGTAGGCTGGGAAGTGGCCGACCAGGTGGGCCTCGACCAGGCAATGATAGAGCTGGACGGCACGCCCAACAAGGGAAGGCTGGGCGCCAATGCCATGCTGGCCGTGAGTATGGCCGCCGCAAAGGCTGCCGCCCAGGAAGCCGGCCTGCCCCTGTTCCGCTACATCGGTGGCGCCAATGCGAGGGTGCTGCCGGTGCCCATGATGAACATCCTCAATGGTGGCGCCCATGCCGATAATAAAATAGACGTCCAGGAATTTATGGTGATGCCCGTAGGCGCCGCCACCTTCAGCGAAGGTTTGCGGTGGGGGGTTGAGATATTCCACGCATTGAAGTCAGTGCTGAAAAAGAAGGGATACAGCACCAATGTTGGTGATGAAGGTGGCTTCGCCCCCGATATTCAAAGCAACGATGAGGCCATTGAAACGGTGATGAACGCCATTTCAGCCGCCGGTTTCAAGCCCGGCGAACAAATCGCCATCGCCCTCGACCCCGCCATCAGCGAATGTTACGACAGCAAAACCCGCGAATATATCTTCCATAAATCCGACGGCAGAAAGCTTACCGCCCAAAAAATGGTGGATTTCTGGGCCAACTGGGCCAAGAGCTTTCCGATCGTTTCCATCGAAGACGGTATGGCCGAAGACGACTGGGACGGCTGGAAGCTGTTGACCGACACCATCGGTAAAAATGTACAGTTGGTAGGCGACGACCTGTTCGTTACGAACGTAAGCAGGCTGGAACAGGGCATTGCCAAAGGAGTGGCCAATGGGCTCCTGGTAAAGGTGAACCAGATAGGCACCATTACAGAAACTATCAACGCGGTTACCCTCGCGCAAACCAATGGCTATAATACCATTATGAGCCACAGGAGCGGCGAAACTGAAGACACCACCATCGCCGACCTGGCCGTGGCCCTCAATTGCGGGCAAATCAAAACAGGATCCGCATCCCGTACCGACCGCATCGCCAAGTATAACCAATTGATCCGCATAGAAGAAATGCTGGGTGCAAATGCGGTTTATTTGCAGGGAAAAATTAAATTTGGAAAATAACCGGTATTTGATGATTCCGAAACAGCTCAAAAATAAATACATCCTGACCGCGGGCGCTTTCGCGGTCTGGATGCTTTTTTTTGACAACCGCGACGTCGTCACCACCCATTTCCGGCAACGGGCCGAATTGAACCGACTGGAAGAGAGCCGCGCCTACTACCAGCATGAAATCGATAAAACACGGGAGGAACTCAGGGAACTGAAGTCTGACCCCGATATCCTCGAAAAATATGCGCGCGAGAAATACCGCATGAAGAAAGACAACGAAGACCTCTTCGTGATTTCTCAGGATCCAATACAATAAGATCAACCTCAATGCGTTTATTACCCTTGGACGGACTACCGGAACTGACTCTTCCGGAATATTGGACTTAAATGGATTGCACATGACTTCACTCTTTACACCAGAGGAACTTATACAATATTTGTATAACGAAACCTCGCCGGCGAGGACCGCTGAGATCGACGAGGCACTACAACGCGACTGGACACTCCGGGAAAAACTCGAAGTGCTGCAAAACTCGGTACAACTGCTTCCAAAAACACTGGAATCACCCCGCACAGAAGCCGTAAAAAGCATAATGACCTATGCCCGTGAATCGGTTGGCGAACCGGTGCAGCATCACTAACTGTTTTCCTTTTTTACTTAGTACATTAGCAGCCTTTAAGCTGCAGAATGACCCGTAAAGAACGCTTCAGGTTTGTTATTGACTACTTTCAGCAACACAACCCATCGGCAGAGACAGAACTGATTTACGATAATCCTTATCAATTGCTGGTAGCTGTTATCCTGTCCGCGCAATGTACCGACAAGCGCGTGAACATGACCACTCCTGCTATCTTTGATGACTATCCCGATGCCCATGCCCTCGCCAAAGCGGAATATGACGGCCTCTTCCAGCTCATAAAAAGTATTTCATACCCGGGTAACAAAACCCGGCACCTGATTGGCATGGCAAAGATGCTCGTCGAAAAGTTCGGCGGCCAGGTACCCATGACGGTAGTCGAACTGATCCAACTGCCCGGCGTGGGCCGAAAAACCGCAAACGTCATCACTTCCGTCATCGATCAGCAGCCCAACCTCGCGGTTGATACCCATGTTTTTCGCGTTGCGGCCCGCATCGGCCTCTCGTTGGGCGCCAAAACGCCGCTCGCCACGGAAAAACAGCTCATAAAATTCATTCCGCCACAACTCGTTCACAAATTCCATCACTGGTTAATTTTGCATGGCAGATATGTTTGTGTGGCCCGAACCCCCAAATGCGGGATCTGCGGGCTGAAACCGGTTTGCAAATACTATCACAAGTTTATCCAACCGGAGGGATTGTCGGAAGCGATAGGATGATTTTTGGTGAAGAGCGCGATAAAAATTTTAAAGTAAACTGTATGGAATCGATCAACAAGATAAAAAACTGTTTACTGCATCTCGAAAGCTTCGACGATGTGGAAACCTTCAGCACGCTCCAGGAGGAGGTTCGCAAGCTGATCGGCGTTCCGGGTATCAAAATAGGCATAACACCATTCTTCTACTTTAACAACAGCTTTGAATTCTTCTCCATTCACAACGTAAACAGCATCCTTCTTAAAAATGTTTCGAAGGATGAGGAAAAGGAAAGACTTAGCCTGCAACTGAAGCAGTTCTTTGAAAAAAACCAGGAACCGCTCGTCATCCCCGAGTTCAACGACGAAGTACTGCTCAGCTATTCATTCCTCACCCATTTAAGTGAACAGGGTTGGAAAGGCATCATCATCTGCCCCCTGATCAATTATAACAGCCTCATCGGTGTTCTCGAAATTGTGAGTGAAGACGAAATGGAGGTGACCGATGACATAGTGGACAAGATAGAAATAGCGCTCCCTCTCTTCGAATTAGCCCTGCACAGGAGCCGTACAACGCTGAACGCCCGCATTGATGAAGTGATCAAAGAACAGTTTACCGCTATACAGCCGTCGGTGGAATGGCGGTTCACCGAAGCCGCGTTAAATTATCTGCGCGACAGCGAAACGGATGCCGAGGCAAAAGTGGAGCCCATCATCTTCAACAACGTGTTCCCCCTGTACGGCGCCATCGACATCCGAAACTCATCAACCGAAAGAAACCGGGCGATACAGGCAGACATGCTCGAACAACTTGACCTGGCCGCCGCCATCATCGCCAAAGCGGAAAAAGGAAAACGGTTCCCGTTGCTGAAAGAAATCAACTACAAGATCAAAAAGTATAAACATTCGGTTTCAAATATTATTCTCTCCGATGAAGAGATCGCCATCAACCAGTTTCTGAAACATGACGTTGTTGAACTTTTTGAACAACTGCGCACCATCATTCCTTCGCTCGAAGAACAGATCAATGCATACTTTTCGGTGATCCATTCGGCGGTCGACATGGTGTATCACCACCGCCGCGAGCTCGATGAAAGCATCACCACCATCAATAAGGCCATTGCCCGGTTCATAGACGGCGAACAAAAGCTGGCCCAGCATATTTACCCGCATTATTTTGAAAGATTCGTGACCGATGGCGTGGACTTTAATATTTATGTTGGTCAATCCATCGCCCCTGCAATTCCCTTCACCGAGTTTTACCTGCGCAATCTCAAAATATGGCAGATGAGCACGCTCGCCCGCGCCGCGCAACTGAGCGAAGAGCTGTTAAAGGACCTGTCGGTAACACTCCAGACCACCCAACTGATACTGGCACACGAACATCCGATCTCCATCAGCTTCCGGCCCGCCGAAAGAAAATTCGATGTGGATGGCGCCTACAACATTCGCTACGAGATCATTAAGAAACGAATTGATAAGGTTCATGTAAAAGACAGCAACCAGCGGCTCACCCAACCGGGAAAGCTGGCGATCGTTTATTCGCAACCGAAAGAAGCAGAAGAATACCTGGAATACATCGAGTTCCTTACCAACGAGGGCCTGTTGACCGGCGAGCCTGAAAAATTGGAACTGGAAGAATTGCAGGGAGTGTCCGGCCTGAAGGCCTTTCGCGTGGGAATAAATATCAATAAAAAGAAAGAAACGTCAGAATTGAAAACCAAGGCTCACGAGCGGTAAGGCACCTTCTTTGGAGCGCATGTACGACGCCGTAAGCACGAACCTGTTGGCAGGCGACACCCACGCGCCAATGCCATAACCATTGTGCCATCTTCCCGACGTTTCTCCTTTCACCCACACCCTTCCGATGTCATGGAACAGCAATATTCCGTAAGATCCGGTGAACAAATATCCCTGGTAATTTTTTAGCCTGATGCGTATGTCAATGTTGTTGTAAAACATTTTATCGCCGGCAAACCGGAACTTGCGATAGCCCCTTAGATTATCGAGCCCGCTCAGAAACTGCGACTGGTAGAATTCGTATTTCCCAAAATTGAAACCCGCGCCAAACCGTACCGCCACAACCGTTCGCGGCGGAGCATTGGAACTGATGTAAATGGACAAGTCGGATTTCAACTGCGAGAAATTGGAGCTGTAGCCGTTCAATCCGCGATTGAATTGCGCGGTGGTGACCCAATTAACGCCGCGCGTGGGATAATTGATATCATTCCTGTTGTCAATAACAAGCCGGGTGGCCAATCCCGCATAAGTTTTCCATTTGTAGAGCGTGGAACTGTCGAGGCCCGCAAGGTGCGGATAAGCAATAACGCGCTCTACATTGTCAATACTATCTGCACGGAATGCCTGGAAAGTGGGACCATAATAAAAATTTATGTCGGGTAAAATTTCCCTTCTCAGCAACGCCGCAAAATCGCCGTGAAAGAAACGAGTCCGGTAATATTGCGCACCCCTGCCATCGTTAATGTTGTTTTCGGTATTGTTGCCCTTCCCGAAATAATTAATGTTGTTGTTGGGCACACGCACGTCGGCGTGCATTACCAGGTCGCTGCTGCCAACCGCATCAGTAAGCTCCATGTCGTATTGGAACCGGTAGGCCCACGTGAGCATCGCCACCTGCCCCTTCAATTCCTGCCTCATCCTGAACGGCTCTTTCCTGAACCCGTGTGTGGTGTAAACAAGTCCGGCACCCAGAAACAAACCGTCATCACGGTTGTAAGCGAAATATTTTTTGGGCCGCAGAATGTCGTACTGAAAATTTTTTCTTTTATAGATATTGGTGGAAGGATCAGCGGAAATGCGCTTCTTCATATTTCCAATGAACCGGTCCGTGTCGCCTTTTATGTCATAGGCAATCGTGGACCGCTTCCTGCGGCTGCTTTCATTCACATAGCTATCCTGACCGTTTCCTCCCAGCAAGCGTATGCGGATCAGGCTGTTCGCCGACCCTGAGATGTGGAAACTGTCTTTGCCGTCCAGTCCAAAAAGCCTGATCTCTTTTGTTTCCTGCGGAATAAATCGCCGGTTGTACGTTAACATGCGCTCGCCGCTTTTATCAGCAATTTTGAATACACTCACCTCGCTTGAACCGTCATCTTTGTTCTGCACTTCAAAAAGTTCATTCTTGTCGCTGCCGGTTATCTCCACCTCCCGCGAGAGGAATTTATAATACTGAAGCACTTCATCTTTCAAATAGTTTCTTCTCTCCTTGAGCGTTTGGATAATTTCATTGCCCGAATAAGGAAATATTTCCGGCGGCTGTTTCCTCAGGGCACTTTCAATCACATCGTCCGACATATTCGTAATGAACGAGTCGGCCTGCCGCGCCCAATCGCTTTTAGTTAGCGAATTGAGAAATGTTCTGTCGAAGTCACGCGCGCTGTAGTTAAAGGTGTTGATGTTGATGGCCCTTGCCCCAAATCCCTGCAGCCTCGGCATTCTCCATGGTTTTCGAAGCATTCGGGGGATCACACCCATATTGACGTAGAACGCCTGGTCGCGGTCGCGCGGAACCGGATGGTACAGTTTTCCTTTACCTGTGTCATTTGCGTTCCACTGCCATTGATCCTCGTGCCTGTTAAAATCCATCACGAACATATCGAGCAACCTCTCGGTGAGTACGGCGTGTTGATCAACTTTGCCATCATTGTCTTCCCTGATTGTTTCAAGAACCGCGTGCGTGGATTTATTTTCGCCATACTTTTTCGGCTCCCTCGCTTCAAAGATGGCCAGCGAGTGGGCGAATTTCTCCTGGTAATAACCCAGCCGGGGATCGTCGGGTATGTACACGAGCTGTGGCCGCGCCAACGAAGGATGGATTTTTGCGGAAAGCGGTGCAACGGACAGCGCCGCATACGGATAAGAAGCCGAAAAGGCATCTATAACGGCATCTTTGATGATGGTTTGGCGAAACTCCTCCGGCAAAGTGGCATCTGGAAACTTTTCAACGCTTCTCAACACATACCCGTTGCCACGACTGTCTTCCAACTCCAGCGATCGCGTTTGCGCTTCTCTATTCTCCCTTATCACTTTCATCCCGCCACCTTCAGCGCCTATGTCAAATACTTTCACTTTCACGGGTTGCATCCATTCGTTGCGGTAGTTTTCGCCCATCAGCCACTTCTTAAGCGGCCGGGCTCCATAATAATTCGCAGCGGCAACAGTTACTGAATCCGGAAGTGGCGGCACCGGTTTTTGTTTTGTAACCATTTGAGTCGAATCAATTGACGGCAGCGCGCTCACAAATAAGGGTGCCCCAACGGAATCGCTTTCGGACGAAAAGAATTTCACATACACGTTTCCGTTAGTCGTAACATCAATTGCGGCAAACCCGCTTTTAAGCGATGAAAACAGCAGCCTGTCGTCTTTGGTGATATCGGCGTGCTTGGAACCCGCTCCGCTGACGACATAATATTCATCGTTTTGTTTGATGAACTGCAGGTTGTGTTCGTGTCCCGCGAGCCTGATGCAGTTAGGGTGTTCGCTGAGAATACTGTCTACATCCCTGATAAAGTTTTTATACAGCGGGTGCCTTGTGTCCTGGATATTGCCGAATACGCCGCGCGCGATGGGATAGATCGAGCCGATGACCGGCAAGGGAATGTACAATGATGGATTCAGGTCGGTGAAGGGGAAGATATGCGCCTTCAGGTTGTAATATCCGCCATGCCTGCCGAATGTGATGAACGGGTGATGTGCCGCAAATAGCAGCAGCTTGTCTTCATTCCGGTGTACGATGTCGTCGAGGCGTTCAAGCATTTCAGCCTCGGTGTTGCAATCGCATCCCGATCCAACGCCGGGCTTTTCATACCGGTGCAGCCACCACTGGCTATCGATCACGACGAGTGTAACTTTATTGGACAGGCGAATCTCCTGTGGTCCGGGGCAGGCGTTATCGGGCACAAAATGAACATTCGGCAGGTTACGCGATTCAATATACCTGTACTGGTTAATGATTTGCTGGTATCCGTCTTTTCTCCCCTGCATCCAGTCGTGGTTGCCCGCAATGAAATATGCCGTTGCCTGTTTCCCGCGCACTACGTTGATCTGGCTGTCGAGTATTTGTTTCTTCTCCGGATAATTTTCGGCGTAGCGCGAAGGCAGCCCTTGCGGGTAAACATTGTCGCCCAGGTAAACAATCGTTACCCTGCTGTCGAGCCTGAAGTGTTTTTTCAGATATTCCAGTTCCGGATGCACGCCATTTTTCTGCTCGCCGGCGTCGCCGATAAAAATGATGCGCCGGCTGAGCGTATCGTCCTGTGCAAACAGCTTCCCTGCCGTAAGCATCATCAGAACGGCAAACAGCAGATATGGTTTACTTCGAAGCAACGTATGGAAATTTCAGGATGGTGGCTTTCCCCTGCAGGCCTTCGTTCGAAACGTACATGTCGCCGTTGGCTGCAAAACTTATACCTTCCGGTTGCGGGAAGTGATTAGGATTGAGTTTATACACTCTTTCAAGCCGGCCGTTCACATCGCACTCCAACAAGACTTTGCCAACCGAAGCAATTATATATAGTTTGTTGTTGACCGGGTTGATGGCGGCGCCTGAAGGTTTACACTCTGCGCTGTAGTCTTCCAGCTTCGTGAATATGTCTTTATAGGGAATTTTGAAAACTGGCTCCGGATCAAACTTCCTGGTGGTCACGTCGAATGCGTAAGCGATGATGCCGCCATGCCGCTTTCGCTGCTCTTTTGAAATAAGCACAAGCTTACCCCGGCCGGGATACCACACCATCGATTCAAATTCTATTTTCTTTTCAAGATCGAATTTATAGCGCTTCTTCTTGTTGGTGTTGGTCACTTCGTAAATATCGCCGCGGCTTTGCAGTACAAAAAAGTTGGTATCTGCCTTTACCACTTCTTCGTAGTCGCCCTTTCCGGCAAAGGTTGTCGCTGTTTTGGCGCCGTTCGTTAAATCAATGATAAAAAGTTCACCGCGTTCGTCATTGACGGCCGCCATTTTGTGTTCATTGATGTAGCAAATGCCCGACACTTCAAGCAGGTCGTCGTCCAGTATAAATTCTTGTTTGCTTTTGTCGGAATAGCCGGGTATTTGTGGCACGATCGATTTTCCAGCATGCGACCCGCACGACATTCCCAAAACTGCCGCCAATATGACTGAAAGAACAAAACCCCGGGGGAACAGCATAGAATTCTTTTTTGAATGTAAACTTAGTTAGATTGTGAAACAATTGTACCAGCATGACTGAATCGAATAAGGCCCTTGTTGCCGCTGCTGAACAATACGTAGTGAATATCTTTTCGCAAAAGATAGCCAAAGAGCTGATGTTTCATTCGTTTGCGCATACGCGTGACGTGGTTTTGCATTGTGAAATGATCGCAGGAAACTATGAGCTCGACGAAACCGATCATACCGCTCTCTTATTAGCCGCATGGTTTCATGATACGGGCTATTCATCGGGGTCGAAGAAAGTGCATGAGGAGGAGAGCGCACGCATCGCCACGGAATTTCTGCAGCAGCGCAACGTGCCGATTGAGCTGATCCATAAAGTAAACGGATGCATTCTCGCCACCAGAATGCCCCAGTCGCCCGGTAACCTCATACAACGCATCATCTGTGACGCCGACCTCTTCCATCTCGGCACCGACGAATTTAACAAGAAGAACAAACTGTTAAGGGAGGAGATCAACAATTTTCAACATGAAAAAATAGGGAAGAAAGACTGGAGGAGACTGAATATCGAATTTCTCGAACGCCACCGGTATTTCACCGAATACGCGCGGGAAGCCCTCGAACCGGTAAAACACCGCCATCTCGAAGAGCTGAAGGAAAAGACGGGTAAGAAAAAGAAGGAACCACATCCTCTTATTTCGGAAAAATTTGCGGCAGAGCCGGCTCCTGATCCTGTTGACGAAAAACCTGTTGACGAAAAACCTGTTGATGTCCGAAAAGAAAAGCGCGATCGCACCGACCGGGGTATTGTGGCCATGTTCAGGATCATGTCGGAAAGCCACAACAATCTTAGCCAGATGGCCGACAGCAAAGCGAACATCATGATCTCGGTGAATACCATCGTCATCTCCATTATGGTGTCGGTGCTGCTGGGTAAGCTGCAGTTCTACCCCGAATTCATTGTCCCCACTATTATACTGGTTGGCGTGTGCCTTACCGCTGTCATTTTTGCCATCCTGGCCACGCGCCCGAATATCAGCAGCGGCACCTTTACCCGTAATGATATTGAGAACAAGCAGGTGAACCTGTTATTTTTCGGAAATTTCTACAACATGCAGTTGCCCGATTACGATTGGGCCATGAAAGAAATGATGAAGGATAAAGACTACCTGTATGGCAGTATGATCAAGGATATTTACTTTTTAGGAGTGGTGCTCGCCAGGAAATACAAGTTTCTCCGACTGTCGTACAGCATTTTTATGTACGGTCTCATTGTCTCTATCCTGGCGTTTACGATTGCCTTTATTTTTTCGGGGGACTGAATCTTTTTTCGTTTTCATGCCCGGCGGTCCACCTCCGGCGCTTCGCGCCACCCCCGCCAGCGGGGGATACGCATTGCCGTCTCCCGTCTCCCGTCTCCCCATTGCCACTCACCAACCTACGCCCCAACCATCCGCATAATCTCTTCCACCATCTCCCTCTTCGTTATGGGCACACCCATGATCTTGTTGTAAGGCTTCGCATCAACAAGAAACTGGTCCCTGACAATCTTCACCAATTGCCCGTTGTTGATTTCGGGCACGAGCACCTTGCGGAAGTTCTTTAAAATTTCGCCGAGATTTTTAGGGAACGGCCGCAGGTAACGGAGGTGCGCGTGACTAACGGCATGCCCCTCCAATTGCAATTGCGTTACCGCGCTCTTGATGGCGCCGTAGGTACTTCCCCATCCCAACACCAGCACATCACCTTTCCCGGGGCCGCTGTCCAACGTCTGCAGCGGTATATAGTCGGCAACACGGTCAACTTTTTCCTGCCTCAGTTTCACCATTTCCTGGTGGTTGGCAGGATCATAACTTATGTTTCCGGTAATATTCTGTTTTTCCAATCCGCCGATCCTGTGTTCAAGTCCGGCGGTGCCGGGAATGGCCCATGGTCTTGACAATTTTTCATCGCGCTGGTAGGGCTGGAATTTTTCTTCCCCGTCGTTCAGCGACTGCTTAAATTCCACTTCTATTGTGGGCAGCTCATCGCTTTTTGGAAACTTCCAGGGCTCCGCGCCGTTAGCAATGTATCCGTCGCTCAGGAAGATGACGGGCGTCATATGCTGCACCGAGATCCTTACCGCTTCGAAGACTGCGCTGAAGCAATCGCTTGGCGTTGACGCTGCAACGATGGGCATCGGGCATTCGCCATTTCTTCCATAATACGCCTGCAGCAGGTCGCTTTGTTCGGTTTTTGTTGGCAAGCCGGTAGAAGGACCTCCACGCTGGATATTGCAAATCACCAACGGTATTTCGAGCATCACCGCAAGGCCCATGGCTTCCGCCTTCAGCGCCATGCCGGGGCCCGAAGTGGTGGTAACGCCAAGCGATCCGCCATAGCTTGCGCCGATGGCCGATGTGATGGCGGCTATCTCGTCTTCGGCCTGGAAGGTGCGCACGTTAAACGATTTGTGTCTGCTCAGTTCATGCAGCACGTCTGATGCAGGGGTGATGGGATACGAGCCGAGAAACAATTTCAGCCCGCTTTTTTCGGCCGCCGCAATCAATCCGTAAGCAAGCGCCTGGTTACCCATGATGGAGCGGTAGGTGCCGGGATCCATCTTTGCCTTTTCCACTTTGTAAGTGGTGGTGAACGTTTCGGTGGTTTCTCCGTAGTTGTAACCCGCCTGCAGCACCCTGATGTTGCTTTCCATGATCTCGGGCTTCTTTCCGAATTTTTCACGGATGAAGGTTTTGGTGTTCTCCATGTCCCTGTTGTACATCCAATACAGGAAGCCGAGAACAAACATATTTTTTGCGCGGTCCTTTTCCTTCACACCCATCGTGATGTCTTTCAGCGACTCCCTCGTCATCTTCGTTACATCCATCCGGATCAACTCATAGCCGCCGAGACTGTTGTCTTCGAGCGGGTTCGTGCCGTCGGGATAATTAGCAAGACGAAGGTTCTTTGCATCGAAGCCATCGGTATTGACGATGATCTTTCCGCCTTTTTTGAGTGTTCGGAGGTTGGATTTCAGGGCCGCGGCGTTCATAGCCACCAGCACATCACATTCATCACCCGGCGTAAAAATCCTGTCGCTCGAAAAGCGAAGCTGGTATCCACTTACTCCGGGTAATGTTCCTATGGGGGCCCTTATTTCGGCAGGGAAATCGGGAAAGGTGGCGAGGTCTATTCCAAGTAACGCAGTATTGTTAGTGAACTGGCTACCCGTCAATTGCATGCCATCGCCGGAGTCGCCGGCAAACTTGATCACCACTTCCTGGAGAACCTCTTCTTTGCGGTTCATATTCTTAATTGAGGCGCAAATTTACTACATCTTTCGCGTTTGGGACGCCGAAGCAGTGTTAAACACCGCTGGCTTGCCCAGCGACTCATAGATCAGTTCATGTACGTTCGGCCTTACGTTCATTCGCAGAAACCGGTTAATATCGCCATTGGTGTACACCCTGTTCGACAGGAAAATGTATATGAGATTATGCAGCGGATCAATCCACATGCAGGTGCCTGTAAACCCTGTATGGCCGAAAGTAAACGGCGATGCGGACAGCGTAGGGTATGGCTCCGACCTCCGGTCGTTATCCTTTGCCGGCTTGTCGAAGCCGAGCCCGCGGCGGCTGGTCGAATGGTATGCCGTGAAGTAGTCTACGGTTGATTTTTTGAAGAACCGGATGCCGTTGATCGTTCCGCCGTTCAGCAGCATCTGGCAGAGCACGGCCATGTCGTATGCATCGCTGAATAGACCTGCATGACCGGCAACACCACCGAACATTGCCGCGCCGGGATCATGAACATCCCCTTTTATCGTCTGCATCCTGAAAATGGGTTCCGTTTCGGTGGGTGCAATGTTGTTCAGCCAAAAATGCTCCCTCGGTTTAAACGTGGTGGACTGCAGGTGCAAAGGATCGTAAAAAGTTTTCTTCACGTATTTGTCGAGCGTCATTCCCGTTATCTGCTCAACGATCTTTCCCAGGAAAATGAAATCCAGGTCGCTGTAAATGTAAACGCCCGTTTTTGTCACGCGGCTATCCAGTATACGCCGGTATATCGTGTCGGTCCAGTCGCGGCGCATGTACAGGTGTTCGGCTACACGCACACCGTGAACAGAATCCCGGTTACTTGCATAGATGGAAAATGAAGGACTCTGCGAGCGCGAAGTATCAAGCGTTTCGCGGTAAAAGGGGATCCAGGCTTTTAACCCGGCCTGGTGCAGAATGATATCCCAAAGCGTGAGCCTGGCCTTATTCGTTCCTCTCGTCCAGCTCAGGTAATTGCCGAGTGTTTTATGGAGGTCGAGCCGCCCTTCGTCGTACAGTTTCATTACCGACAGGGTGGTTGCCAGGATCTTGGTTATCGAGGCAAGGTCGTACATGGTTTCGGGGTAAACCGCCTCGGCGCTGTCATACCCAAGATAGCCGTAGCCACGTTCGAATGCTATCTTTCCGTCTTTGGCCACCAATACCACTGCGCCCGGTATGGCACGATGCATGATGGCGTCATTCACGATCGAATCGATACCTACCAGTTTACTGATATTAAAACCCACATCGGCGGGCCGCGCATTGGGCAGCAGCCGGGCTGTCACTATGCCATCGCCGGCCTTCAGCGCCGGGCAAACGGTTACGGGAAGTTTTCCTTTCGGTAAAAACCTGCCCGACAGCACATCGGCCGCCGATTCCTGCGTTACAGCGTCGTCTTCGTAACATGCAACGAGTATATTGCTGTTGCAAACTTTTTGAATCGCATAGGGATTCCCGAAAAACATCGTGATGGTGCGGTAGCGCTGCTGCACAAGTTGCATCAGTCCCCACGCCGCCTTGCTGATCCCAAAATCATTCCCCGGAAAGCGGTTGTAATTGTGAACACCGATGATCACCACGTCGTACCTGTTGCCCATGAGGTCCATGAGCGGCTCAATGGATGCCTGGCTCATCTTGTAATCGAAATAATAAACATGCGCGTCGTATTCGTTGCGCACTTCTCTCGCAAAGGCGTTGTCCTTTGTAAGTCCGAGGCCCAGGTAGGCAACTCTTTTCCCTTTCGGAAGGGGGAAGATGGATTTGTCCTCGTTCCTGAGAAGCGTGATAGCTTTTTGGGCAACCAGCCTGCGCATGTCGGCGGTCTTTGCATTAAGATCTTCCACAAGATGGTTGAGGCTCACCGGCTGAAGCACCGAAAGGCCATACTGGTATTTGGCGTACAGGATGTTTTTTACATGCTGATTAACATCGCTCCATTCAAGGTCCTTCTTCTTGATGGCGTCTTTTATCTTTTGAATGCTTTCGGGAATATCGCCCGGCAGGCACAGCATGTCGTTACCCGCTTCGAGCGCCTTTACCGAAACTTCGCCCGGAGGAAAATATTTCGAAACGCCCTTCATTTCCAGCGCGTCGGTGATGATGAGACCTTTATGACCGAGGTCGTTGCGCAGCAGTTTTGTGACATTATTGTAGGAGATGGACGACGCAATATTTGGCCTGCTTTCTATCGCGGGAATGGACAGATGGGCCACCATCACCGCGCCCACGCCGGCCTTTACCATTTGCCGGAAGGGGTACAGCTCCAGCGAATCGAGCTGCGCCATGCTTTTTTTGATGACAGGCAGATCGAGATGCGAATCGACTGCAACGTCGCCATGGCCGGGAAAATGCTTGGCGCACGCCATGACACCAACATCCTGCAAACCACGCATGTATTGCATGCCGTACAGCGCCACTTTATGTTTGTCTTCGCCAAAAGACCGGTCGTTGATTACCGGGTTGGCGGGATTGTTATTAACATCGACCACTGGTGCGTAGTTGATCTGTATGCCCATTCTTTTGCACTGTTCGCCAACCAGTCTGCCGTATTCATAGACAAGCGAGGGATCGTCCATCGCGCCCATCATCATTTGTCGCGGCAACGGCAAAACGCTGTCCATCCTCATGCCCAGCCCATTTTCGGCATCTATGGAAATGAACAGCGGCGTTTTTGCAAGAGCCTGCATCTTGTTGACCAGCGTTGCCTGCTTGAGAGGACCGCCCTGGAAAAGGCAGATGCCGCCAACGCCGTATTTTTCTACCGCCTCCTGCACCTCGCTTTCGTAAAAGGTTACATTTTTACCATCGGTTGATGACATCCTCACCACCATCAGTTGCGCTATGCGCTGGTCCTCGGTCATCGAGTTGAACACACTGTCCACCCAATGTTTAGCTTCGAGGGGAGAGGGTTGTTGGGAGAAACTGTTGAAGGAAATAAAAGACAATAGAAGGAGGGCTAGCGGTCTCTTCATACTTTACGGGACTTTTGATTGCTTGTATTCGCAGTAACTGCAACACAAATTAAGTTAGAAATGTCAGACAACATACAATTATTGCGTAACAGCGGCTTGTTTGCAAAACTTTAAAGAAAATTAAGGATAAAAGAACCACGGTTAGCGGTCTCCTTCCTATTTTACAGGACCTTTGATTGCTTGTAATCGCAGTAAATTGCATCACAAATTAAGTCAGACTTGGCAGACATCATACAATTATTGCCCGATAACATCGCTAACCAGATTGCTGCGGGAGAAGTGATTCAACGGCCGGCAAGCGCTGTGAAGGAGCTGATGGAAAATGCAGTAGACGCTGGCGCCACAGAGGTGAGGCTCGTCGTGAACGATGCCGGCAAGTCGCTCGTGCAGGTGATTGACAACGGAAAAGGGATGAGCGAAATGGATGCACGCATGTGTTTTGAAAGACACGCCACTTCCAAGATCAGGGAAATCGACGACCTCTTTCACATCAGAACGATGGGCTTCAGGGGAGAAGCGCTGGCTTCTATTGGAGCGGTGGCGCAGGTTGAACTGAAAACAAAGCGGGCCGGCGACGTCACCGGCACCTATATCGAAATCGACAACAGCGTCGTAAGAAAACAGGAAGTCACGGCATGCGCCACAGGTACAAGCATCGCGATGAAAAACCTTTTCTTCAATGTGCCCGCCAGGAGAAATTTCCTGAAAAGCAACCCGGCAGAAATGCGGCACATCGTTGATGAATTCATCCGCGTGGCACTCTCATTTCCGCAGGTATTTTTTTCTCTTACGGCTAACGGACAGCAAATCTTTCATCTCGACAAGGGTTCGCTGAAACAAAGAATCGTTCAAATTCTCGGCAGCCAATACAATTCCCGGCTGGTATCGGTACAGGAAAAAACCGATTACATGAATACGTACGGTTTTGTGGGCAAGCCCGACACTGCAAGAAAAACCAGGGGAGACCAGTACATTTTTGTCAACAACCGGTTCATCCGCAGCGCCTACCTCAACCATGCGATCATGAGCGCCTACCAGGACATGATTCCCGGCGACAGCTTTCCGCTTTATGTACTTTTCATAGAGCTTGATCCGCAGCAGGTAGATGTGAACGTGCATCCCACAAAGCAGGAAATTAAGTTTGAAGACGAAAAAATCGTGTATGCATTCATCCAGGCGGCGGTGAAGCATGCAATGGCACAGTTCAGTGTTACGCCCACACTCGATTTCGACCTCGATCCTTCCATACAGCACCTCGAGGCAGTGAGCAAGCCGGTATCGGAGCAGCAACGCGAAACGGTTGCTTCATCCACCCTTTACCAGTCGTTTACCCAAAAGCACCAGGCACACCTGCTGGGGAAAGACAGCGGTTTGCAAAACTGGCAGGACTTCTTTGCAAAAGATGAAAGCGTAATGCCCAACACCGGGTCCACAACCTTTGAATTCGAAAAACCGGTAACGCAGCAGGTAACGCTAAAGCAGGGCGCTTCGTTCATGCAGGTACTCAATACCTACATCATCGCGCAAACCGAGAGGGGATTTATTCTTGTGCACCAACAGTTGGCGCATGAAAGGATCATTTATGAAAAATTATTGGCTGCATCGTTGGGCAAACCGGTACCGCACCAGCGAAGCCTGTTCCCGCAAACTCTTCAATTGTCGGCGCAGGATGCGGTATTGCTCGAAGAACTGGTTGGTGACCTGTTGCAGCTCGGCTATCTTGTAGAGCCGTTTGGGAAGGACAGCTTTGTAATACAGGGCACGCCTGCAGATATCGACCAGGGTAATGAGAAACCGGTCATTGAAAATCTTTTAGAGCAGTTCAAGCATTTTAGCAGCGACCTCAAATTTTCCAAACGGGAAAAGCTCATTCGTTCGCTGGCGCAGCAGCAGGCAGTTAAACCGGGGGTTGTTTTGGGTGGAGAAGAGATGACGGCGCTCGTGCAGGACCTGTTTGCCTGTTCGCAGCCGGCTACCAATGCCAATGGCAGTCCTACCTATATTGATTTTAAGAAGGAGTATTTGGATGGGTTGTTTAAGAAATAAAATTGCCTATTGTCCACCCCCGGCGCTTCGCGCCACCCCGCCGGCGGGTATACCCATTGCCTATTGCCCCCTCCTTACCTCTCTC
>CBIGXK010000030.1:0-19816 GCA_966193805.1 uncultured bacterium
CTCAGTACCTGATTGATCCGAAAGAGACCTGGAGCTGGGGTCCCCCTTTTGATGGCGAAGAAAAAGAATGGGGACAATCCATCAACGGTGTGCGGCTCAAAAAACCATATGTGGCCCAGCCGGATAACATTCGCAAGTTTTTTGACCTGGGAACAACGTTCAATAACAATCTGGCATTTTCGGGCGCGGGCGAAAAAACAACTTACTATCTATCGTTGAACAGCATTAATTCCGACGGTATCATGCCGGGAAATCAAGACAAATACAATAAATACAGCGTTCGCTTCAATGGCAATGCAGAGTTGAGCAATAAATTTTCGACGAGCTTAAATATCAACTACATCAACGTTCGCAGCGATCTCGTACAGGGCGGACAGGGCCCCGGATCGGTTTATGACAATGTGCTGCAAACGCCACGCGACATTCCCATCGATAAAATGGGCGACCTCAGCAATCCTTATTACGGATATGGATT
The DNA here is from genome assembly GCA_966193805.1 of uncultured bacterium. Classification (GTDB taxonomy): domain Bacteria; phylum Bacteroidota; class Bacteroidia; order Chitinophagales; family Chitinophagaceae; genus Flavitalea. Next base: position 476 of record CBIGXK010000030.1, read on the forward strand.
CCTGAACGAACAAAACCAACCGACCTACGGATTTTATGGCGCATATACCATCAGTCCATATTACCTGCTGGAAAATTACCGCAACCTAAACGACGTCGACAGGATTACGGGCAACTTTACCATCACCTATCAGCCGCTCGAGTGGTTGAACGTGGTGGAACGCCTTGGTGCGGATGTATACACCGACAGGCGGCGGTTCGAGTATCCCAAGTACGACTTTATTCCGGCCGATGATGAAACCGGCAATTACACCGTTTCTGCGAATACGCAGTCTGCAGTGGGAAAATACCAGGAGAATGTTTTTAATGTGCATGAAATTGTACACGACCTGATGGTGACCGCCACGAAAGAAATTTCCAGCGACTTTTCGGGATCGCTGATGGTGGGCCATAACCTGCGGCTAAGAAGGGAAAATATCGTAGAAGCCAGCACGAACCAGTCGGCAGGACTCGTGGTGCCCGGGTGGTACAACCTCGATAACAGCAACGGACCGGTGTACACATTCAACCAGTTGTCGAACCGGAGGCTCGTTGGCTTATACTCCCAGTTGACACTTAACTATCGCGACTTTCTTTTCGTGGATGCGACAGCCAGGAACGATTGGTCGTCGACGCTGCCCACGCAAAACAATTCCTTCTTTTATCCAAGCGTGAGTGGTTCATTCGTATTTACGGAATTGCTCAGCAACAGCAGGATATCGAACGCACTCAGCTACGGAAAGGTCAGGGCAAGCTGGGCGCAGGTAGGCAACGATGCAAACCCCTATCTGCTGAATACGTATTTCGGAAGAACGGATATTGACGGAGGCTTCGGCCATACAACTATTCCGTTTAACGGTATTCCGGGGCTAACGCAGGGCGCACGGATCGGCAATCCCGATCTGAAACCGGAAATCACAACAGCGTATGAAGTGGGTACGGAACTCAACTTCTGGAGCAACAGGCTGTATCTGGATTTCTCCTATTACCACAATGAATCGAAAAACCAGATACTGACAATACCCATTGCAGAATCTTCGGGATTTACCAATAAAGTAATTAATGGAGGTATTGTAAGGAACCAGGGTATAGAATTGAGCCTTCGCGGCGTTCCGTTGAGAACAGCTGGTGGATTTTCATTGGAGCTGTTCGCAACTTATACAAGAAACCGCAACAAGGTCGTTGATCTTGAGCTTGAGGGTGTAAAACAGGTGTCGCTGGGCGGATTGGCCGACCTCAGCGTTGTGGCCGCAGAGGGCATGCCTTATGGAACGTTCTATGGTGTCGATATTTTGAAGGACGACCAGGGAAGAGTGATCGTTGACCCTGTGACTGGCATCCCGCTGGAAACACCAAGCGCTGTGTACCTTGGTTCCTACAATCCCAAATACCTCGCCTCGTGGGGAACAACGATGCGCTACAAAGGATTTACGCTTAACCTGCTGTTCGATACGAAGCAGGGCGGATTTTTTGTCTCGCGCACTAAAGACATCACCGCATTCAATGGTACGTCTGAAGAGACAGCCGAAAATGGCCGTGATCCTTACATCTTCCCCAACTCGGTGTATTATGATGAGAACGACAAGCTTGTCGAAAACACTTCTGTTCCTTTCCTTCCGCAGGATTATTTTCCGGCGTTGCCCTACGGGCAAAACGTAATCGACGCATCTTATGTAAAGCTTCGCGAAGCGAGTCTTTCTTACAGGATACCGAAAAAAAATCTCGACAGAACACCATTCGGCGATATTACGGTGGGCATATTCGGCAACAATCTTTTTTTATGGACACCGGCCGAGAACAGGTATGCTGATCCTGAGATCAATTCGGCGGGCGCCACCAACCTGCAGGGATTTGATTACACTGCACAGCCGTCGCAACGAAATTTTGGCTTCAATGTAAGTGTCAGTTTCTAATGCATTCAAAGCAAGAACTTATGAAAAGTGATAATCGAAAAATAATGGCGCTGGCATTAAGCTTACTGATCATTGCCGCGCCGGGATGCCGCAAGTTTCTTGACGTAAACGAAAATCCTAATCTTCCGCAGGATGCCAGCGTTGAACTGCTGCTTCCATCGGCCGAGGCGGCGATAGGGCACGTGCTGGGCGGGCCGTTGCAGATCTATGGCAGCATGTGGTCGCAATACTGGACGCAGAACCCTTTCTCCTCCCAATATCGCTCGATCGACCAGTATTCACTGACCACCACGTCGTTCGACAGACCCTGGCGGATGATCTATGCAGATGCGCTTGCCGATTTGCAGGTGATCCTTCAAATGTCGGACGGTCATGAAGACTTCAGTCAGTATTCAGCCATCGCTTACATATTGAAGGGATATACGTTCCAACTGGCCACCGATGCGTTTGGCGACGTTCCATTAGGCGAGGCGCTCAATCCGGAAATCACCAGTCCGGAATACACACCGCAACAGGAGGTGTACGACAGCATTGTGGCATACATCGACAAGGGCATCGCAATGATCAACGTTGACGCGGAAGTGACGCCCGGCAGCGACGATCTGATCTTCCAGGGCGACATGGACAGTTGGATGAAATTTGCGAACACACTGAAGCTGCGCGTGTTGATGCGATTGTCGGAAGTGGCGCCCGATAAAGCCGCTGCAGGTATCCAGTCGTTGAACGGTGCAGCGTTCCTCACCGAAGACGCGCAGATTGCGTACAGTACCACCGGCGGCAATCAAAACCCGCTGTTTGCAGAAATGCTGGGATTGGGAAGAACGCAGAATATCGTTGCCAGCGAAACGGTTACTAAATTCATGACAGACAACAATGATCCGCGTGCAGAAATTTTCTTCGACCGGTACGAGGCTGATGACATGGATACGATCGTGGGCATACCCCAGGGATCGTACCGCACTACAACGCCGGTTTTTTCGGTGCCTTCTGTGCTTGTTGGTGCAAATGGGCTGGAAGATGAATCAGGGCAGGCTCCTGTTAAATTCATTTCGGGAGCGGAAAGTTACTTCCTGCAGGCAGAAGCCGTAGTGAGAGGCTGGATGGATGGCGATGCTGCCGCAATGTTTGAACAGGGCATTACCAGCAGTTTTGAATCGTACGACGTGGAAGGTGTTGAAGACTATATCGCCAGCTCTCCCGCTGCGCAATGGCCGGAAGAAGCAGACATGCAGGGAGTCATCAGGGCAATCATCCTTCAGAAATATCTCGCCATGACCGGCAACCAGGGTTTTGAAGCCTGGAGCGAATGGAGAAGAACAGGTTATCCGGATTTCTTCGTTGTGTCGGAAGCAACCGCACTGGGCGATGACCGGCTGCCTGCACGATTATTATATCCGAGCTCGGAAGTAACAAGAAATGTAAACTTCGAAAACTTCCCCGGGTTGAAGCAGGTGTTCGAGCCTGTGTGGTGGGACGTGAAATAAAATGTCGTTTTTCTTCAATTTTCCGGGTTGATGTGAAAATAGTTTTGTGCCCTTTATCACAAAGCTATAAACATCAACTATGCAACAAACTGAAGAAAATGTAACCGCTCCGGACGTACGGAAAGTAGAAAAATTTGCGGGACAGGTGATCAATGACCTGTCGGCCGGCATGTCGGGCGTTCTTACGCAGGTGGGACATGAACTTGGCCTGTATAAAGCTATGCACCGGCTCGGCCCCACCAATGCAGAGCAGCTTTCCGAAAAAACAAACACCTTCAAACGATACATCCAGGAGTGGCTCAACAACCAGGCGGCCGGTGGATACGTACTGTACGATGCGGAAAGAAAAACATACCTGCTGCCACCGGAACATGCGCTTGTTCTCGCCAATGAAGAAAGCCCCGCTTATATGGCTCCCGGGTTTAATGTGGTGTCGAGCATGTGGTTCGACAAAGACAAGATCGTGAAGGATTTCAGGCACGGAAAGGGCATTGGCTGGCACGAACATCATCATAATCTTTTTTTCGGCACCGAAGCATTTTTCAGAACCGGTTACAAAGCCAATCTTGTAAAAGAATGGATCCCTTCCTTGCAGGGTGTTGAAGCCGCTTTACAGAAAAACGGCTGGGTGGCCGACATTGGTTGCGGCCACGGTGCATCCACGATTATCATGGCGTCGCATTTTCCCAATGCTGTTTTTTATGGGTTTGATTATCATGAAGCGTCTATCCGGGTTGCGCGCGAAAGGGCGGAAGAGGCCGGCCTGACAAACGTGTTTTTTGAAGTGGCGCATGCCGAAGATTTTAGCGGAAGCAATTATGATCTCATTTGTTACATGGACGCCTTTCATGATTTTGGCAATCCCTCCAAAGCTATTGCGTATGCGAAGAATAAACTGTCGGCCAATGGCACCATCATGTTAGTGGAGCCCGCATCGTTCGATGACCTGGAAGATAATTTCAATCCTATCGGCAGAATGTTTTACGCTGCGTCGACCACGTTGTGCGTTCCTCATTCGCACTCGCAGCAAGGCAGTTGTTGCATGGGCGCCCAGGCAGGGCCGACGAAAGTAACGGAAATTGTTTCCGGGGCGGGATTTTCACATTGCCGCATCGCGCAGCGGACACCCGTGAATTTAATTTTCGAGGTGAAGAAATGACATTCTTAATTAAAATATACACAAACATCATGACAAGCGTAGATTTACAACAACTGGAACTGAATGAATTTATTGGTAAGAACAGTTCAACGCAACATTGCAGGGCCACATTTCCACTGGTGGGATTTCATGGCAGCAAAGACCTGGCAACCGTTTATTTTGAACTTGCTCCCGGCGACAATCTTGGTATGCACACGGACAGCGCCGAAGAATTGCTGATCGTGCTGCAGGGCAACGCAGAGGCCACCGTTGGCGATGAAAAGAAGTTAGCTGCTGGCGGCTCCATTGTATTGGTTCCCAAAATGATGCCTCACGACATTAAAAATGTAGGCAGTTCGAGTGTCAAAGTATTGGGCGTTTTTGGCGGCGCCAATAATATTGTTGCTACTTTTGAGGAGGCAATGCTCCCTACAGAATCGAATGTTGTTGATACCGCCGCATTGTTTCAATAATATTTAGCTGTGAAAATCAGATTTTCGGAATACAGGCCGGCACTTGCTTTACGCAACCCTGTCCAAACTTACTGGACGGGTGATTTCAACCTGTATTCCGAGAATCAATTTGTGCAGTCGGTTGTTCCCAATGGCTGCGTTGAGTTGATTATCCATCTCACTCACGATCATTGTGAACTGGTGAAACAGGATGATTGGACACGCTCACCCGAATTTACGCTTATAGGCCTGCAAACGGGCACCTACAAAGTGCGCTTCAACCAATGTGTACAGGTATTTGGTATCCGTTTCAACCCCGAGGGTCTCTACACTATTTTTGGCATTTCCCCTGCTGAATTTACCGCCACTTTTGAAAGTGGACGCGACGTTCTGGGCAAGGCGTTTAGCGACTACTGTTCGCGTGTGAGGGAGTGTAAAACAATAGAGGAGCGGATCGCGCTTACCGACCAGTACCTCCTCAGGCAGATGGCGGGCGCATCTGTGAAATTCGATTACCTGCGCATTGCACCCGAAATTATCAGGAAATACCAGGGCCTGATGACCATGAAGGACCTGTTCATGCAGGTGCCGATAAGTCCGCGGCAATTGCAGCGCGAATTCAAAAGAAAGTACGGCATTACTGCGAAAGAGTACATACGCCTTTCGCGGCTGAACGCCATCCAGCGTTACATGCGTTCCCACGAAATTAACCTGACCGATCTTTCTTATGAAGGTGAGTTTGCCGACCAGTCGCATTTCATCCGAGAGTTCAGGCTTTTGGTAGGCACCAATCCCACCACGTTCGTCAAACAAAGGGAGGCGTTTATTGTCAATCCTGGGGACTCACGCGATTTTTAAAAACAACAATCCCGCCTTACGGGGCGGGATGTTTTATCTCTTTTTGATGCATTGCTGAGGGTTAGGGTTTTTCAGCGAAGAGACATTGGATCAATTGGTTTTCAAGGTCGGACGATTGGTTTTTCGGACAAATGGATCACTGGTTTTTCATAGGTTCAGACTGCTTGGTTAACAGTGGTTTTTCACAGGGCGGTCGGTTTGTTTTTAAAGGGTTCGGCCGGTTTTCAGGATCTGGATCTTTCTTGGTTCAGGGTTTAGGGTTAGGGTTTAGGGGTCAGTCGCTTTGACCACACAAAGATGCATCGCCCAGCCCCCTCTTTCCAAGAAGAAAGCAAGGTTATCTTAGTGAATGCTGGTTAATTCGTTTGCCCGTAAGTGGTAGTTCTTACCGATAGTATTCTTACGTGTGGCTTTTACTTTGTTCAATAACCCTTGTCTTTGTCCACCACGTTCATGAGGGACAGTCCGAGGCTGTATCTCCTTACATTTTCCATCACCAGTGCAAACAGCCTTTTATGCCGCACATCGGCATTCGTTGAGTTGTGCCCGGTGATGACCAGGTTGGGGCAGGTCCATAGCGGGTCATCGGCTGGCAACGGCTCGGGAGTGACCACATCCAGCCCGGCTCCTCTGATCTTTTTACTTTTCAGTGCATTGACCAGGGCATCCTGGTTCACCAGTCCGCCGCGCGACATGTTAATGAAATAACTATCCGGCTTCATGCTGCTGAACACCTGTTCGTTGAACATGCCCCTGGTGATTTTTGTCAGCGGCGCGGCGCTCATGAGCACGTCTACTTTCGGCACCATTTCCATAAACCATCCGGGGTCATGCAGCTCTTCCACGAAGTCGGGCGCATGCATGGGTTTGGCGTCTGTTGCCAGCACCCGCATGTGGAAGCCGTAGTGAAGGCGTCGTGCCGTTTCTGAGCCAATGCCGCCCATTCCTACAATTCCTATCGTTTTTTCATAGAGGTCGTCGAGCACAATGTTTTCCGGAGCGTTGTGCACCCACTTTTTTCGCTGAAAATTGGGAACCGCGAAGTGGGCGATACCACGGGTGAGGGTGAGCAGCAGCGCTATCGCCTGTTCGGCAATCACGGGTGCAAACACCTTCTGCATGTTAGTGAGCACAAGCGGATGCTTTTTCATTTCTTCAGACATATTTTCGACGCCCGCATGGAGTACCTGAACCCATTTCAATTTATTGGCGCGGCGAAGCGCTGTGCTTCCGATGTTGCCGATCACCACTTCGGCGTTGTCAAAGGCCGTTGTTTCCTCGCCGGAAATCATTTGAAGGTTGATGTTTTTTGATATGGATCTGATCATCTGCTGCTCCTTGCCGGATAGATCTTCGGTGCAGATGATATTTATTTCTCTGTCGGCGTTCAAATGCTGATCAACGGGAAAAATATTGGAAAAGCCCTGCAAAGGAGGCAACGCGGTTACGGTGGCCGCACCGGCGGCAACAGATGTGATAAAGTTGCGTCGTGAAACATGCGAATTGGCCATAACAAAAGATTAAGTGATTCCTAATTTACAAAATTGCAGGCGGTTACAGCGTTGTCCGCGCAGGATTTCAAGGGACCTTCCGATTTCACAAGTGAAAATTAAAATATATTTGATCTAAATCGCTCTCGTGCACTTTCCATGGCAGATCAGTATTGGTTCAATTCGGGTGCCTGCGCATGTTTTATTTGAAACTGCCGGTATATTTATCGGTTTCAGGTATTTTCTTTTTCTCAGAAGTAAGCATAGCGATAAAATATCATCTTCCAACCGTATATGGGTATTGATAGGCGCGATCTTCGGTGCAGTGCTTGGCAGCAGGCTGATCGGTGGTCTTGAGAATCCCCCGGCAATGATCAATTCTTCAAATATCCTCCTTCATTTTTATACCAATAAAACGATTTTGGGCGGATTACTGGGAGGGCTACTTGGTGTGGAACTGGTAAAAAAATCAATTGGAGAAACACAGTCTTCCGGCGACTTATTCACCTATCCGCTGATCCTGGCCATGATCATCGGACGCATAGGATGCTTCAGCATGGGTGTTTATGAAGAAACCTACGGCACGGTAACTTATTCCTCCGTAGGTATGGACCTGGGCGACGGCCTTCCCCGCCATGCCGTAACGCTTTACGAAATTGCTTTTTTAATTTGCCTTTGGCTTTTGCTGATGCAGGTGGAGAAAAAACGTACCCTCGCGGATGGAGCACGGTTCAAGCTGTTCATGGTGGCTTACGTGATGTTCCGTTTTCTGCTCGACTTTATTAAACCACATGAGCCGGTATTGTTCGGTTTGTCAACGATTCAGTTAACTTGTGTGGCAGGACTGGTGTATTATATCCGTTATATCATCACGCCGCATAAACTCCTCGCATTGCATGCCTGAAAGAGACTATACTTATTACGACTATACGGTTAGTCTTTGCCCTGTTTGCCTCCGCAGGATAGATGCCAAGATCGTTTTCCAGGACGCACAGGTTTTCATGCTGAAAAGCTGTCCCGAACATGGTTTCCAAAAGGTCCTGATTGCGACCGATATTGAGTACTACAAGAACATCCGCAATTACAACAAGCCGTCGGAAACGCCCCTTCGTTTCAATACCTTCACCCATTACGGTTGTCCTTACGACTGCGGACTTTGTGTGGATCATGAGCAGCACAGTTGCCTCACGCTCATCGAAGTTACCGACAGGTGCAATCTTACCTGTCCCACATGCTATGCGATGAGCTCTCCGCATTATGGCCGGCACCGCACCCTGGATGAAATTGAAAGGATGCTGGATATTATTGTCGCAAATGAAGGGCAACCTGATGTTGTGCAGATCAGCGGAGGGGAACCTACGATCCATCCCGATTTTTTCAGGATACTGGATCTTGCCAAATCGAAGCCGATCCGGCATTTAATGGTAAATACGAACGGCATCCGCATTGCCAATGATTTTTCATTTGCAAAACGCCTCGCGTCTTATATGCCGGACTTTGAGATCTATCTCCAGTTTGATTCTTTCAAGCCGGAAGTTTTGGAAGCTTTTCGAGGAAAGAATCTTTTGGACACGAGAATGAAAGCGTTGCAACACCTTAACGAATTGAATTTATCGACGACGCTTGTGGTGATGCTGCAAAAAGACGTGAACGATGACGAAATAGGTCGTATCATTGACTTCGCGCTTCAGCAAAAGTGCGTAAGGGGAGTAACTTTCCAACCGGTGCATATTGCCGGACGAACCGATCAAAATAATCCGTCCAACAGGATTACACTAACCGACGTGCGCCGTGGCATCCTTGAGCAAACGAAGTTATTTGAGCCGAACGATCTTATCCCGGTTCCCTGTAACCCCGATGCTTTGATGATGGGGTATGTGCTTAAGCTGGCGGGACAAACTTTTCCTTTGACGAGGTATGTCGATCCGGCGATGTTGCTTAATAACAGCCGGAACACTATTGTATATGAGCAGGATACTGCGCTTCACGAGCAGTTGATCAACATTTTCAGCACCGGCATTTCTGTTGACCGTGCGGAAGAGAACATGAAGCAGTTGCTGTGTTGTTTGCCGCAGGTGCACGCGCCGGGTTTAACGTACGATAACCTGTTTCGCATAATTGTTATGCGCTTTATTGATGCCTACGACTTTGATGTTCGCGCCATCAAGAAAAGCTGCGTACACATTGTGCATAAAGACGGCCGCATCATACCGTTCGAAACCATGAACCTGTTCTATCGAGATGCGAAAGAGGAATATACGAGACACCTGCAGGGTGAGCGCGTTTTGATAAAGCAATAAAAAGCAGATCAAAATAAATAATATTTGGATGAAACTATCCTATCGAATCGCATTAATTACCGTGGTCATTTGTTTTGTGATCGCGCTGTTGTTTACGGCCGGCCAGCTGGACATGCTTTTCCTGGCTGTTCTGGGCGCGGTTTTTACGATTAGCAGTGCCCTGGTTGTTTTTATAGGCGTGTTGTCGCATGGACCGGAATATCGCAAAGGATTTTTTTTAACCGCCGGCATATTGCTTCTGTTAGGAGTAGGAATATGCGGCCCCATGCTGATAAGCGCCATGGTATAAAATATAAAATCGTTGCTATGTCATTCAAAGTTTATCTGTTTAAAAAATATGCCGCATGCATTTTTGCCTGCTTAATGATGTTTTCCGGCGGGATCTTTGCGCAGGCTTCTGCAGGCAGGCAAAAGATCTTTGCAAAAAATAATATTGTTGCGTGGTGCATTGTGCCGTTTGATTCAAAGAACAGGGGGCCCGAAGAAAGGGCGGTCATGCTGAACGAACTCGGGATTACAAAGCTGGCTTACGACTGGCGCGAAAAACACATTGCCGAGTTTGATGCAGAACTCGCAGCGCTAAAGAAACATCATATTCGTCTCCAGGCATTTTGGATGCTGTCGGGCACACACCCGCAAAACGACAAAAATCTACAGGCGGCATTCGACTTCCTCAAACGCAACAAAGTAAAAACGCAGATCTGGTACATGTTTGTGCATCCGAAAAATTTCGATCGCCTTACACAGCAGCAGAAACTGGATACCGCCGTAAAAGCGGTCCGGTATGTTGCCCAACGCGCAGCGGCCATCGGCTGCCGGTTGGGTTTGTATAACCATGAAGGATGGTACGGAGAACCGGAAAATCAACTGGCCATTTTGAAAGAACTAAACGATCCCAACGTGGGGATGGTTTACAATTTTAACCACGCCCAGCAGCACACCGAACGGTTTGCAGAATTTTTTCCTGACATACTTCCTCATCTTATCGCCCTCAACCTCGCCGGACTGAAAAAAGGCGACCAGCATATTTACCCGATTGGCGAGGGCGACAGCGAAAAAGAAATGATACGGACGGTATGGAAGAGCAGTTTCAAAGGGCCGATCGGTATCATCAATGAAGACACCGATCCTGATGCGGAAACAGGATTGAAGATGAATATGGCAGGATTAAAATCCATACTGCGGCAAATTGGCGCGCAAGACGAAGCGAATACGTATTGATAATCATAGGCACTTTAAACAAAAACCATTGCAATAATTTTCATGAGTTCTGTTCAAATATTTGTGCTTTGAAAAAAATTATCATCGCCGCTTTGCTGTTCGCAGCTTGTTCCGACAATCAGCAATTTGCGTTACCCTCAACTGGCCAATTGGCCGCACAATATTTCGGCGAAGACAGCCAATGGTACGTCGACAACGTTCCCTTCTTCGAGTGCTCCGACAAACAAATTGAGCAGGTGTATTATTACCGATGGAAGTTATATAAGGCACATATCCGCAACGTTGGCCCCGACCAGTTTGTGATCACAGAATTCATTAACCATGTGCCATGGGACAGGGAACCTTACTGCACCATCAACGCAGCGGCGATGCATCATATTTACGAGGGCCGCTGGCTGCGCGACAACCGCTATCTCGACGGGTACATCAACTACATGTATCACGACGGCGGTAATAACCGGCAGTATAGCGAGAGTGTTGCAGATGCAGCTTATGCGCGCTACCTCGTTAATGCCGATTCCGCTTTTATTGTGCGCCAGCTCGACAGCATGAAGAGCGTATACCAGGGATGGTCGGACCACTGGGACAGCTCGAAACACTTGTATTACATCGCGGCCATGCCCGATGCCACCGAATACACCATCGCCTCTATTGATGCCTCCGGCGGAAAGGATGGATTTGAAGATGGTGAGGCGTTTCGACCAACAATAAACAGCTACCAGTATGGCAACGCGAAGGCGATAGCCGCTATCGCTGCACTCGAAGGTGATGCGGACACCCGCCAGGAATATGTACAAAAAGCAAATGCATTAAGGCAACGTGTGCTGCACGACCTATGGAACGATTCACTAAAACATTTTACCGACCGGTTTAAAGTGGATAATCGCTTTGTGCATTACTGGAACTTTATCCGTGGCCGCGAACTGGCGGGCTTAATTCCCTGGTATTTCAATTTGCCCGCAGACAGCTCGCGTTATTCCGCGGCATGGCGCCATGCAACAGACACATCACAATTGTTGGGTAAATATGGTTTTCGTACCAATGAGCCTTCATATGAGTATTATTTTAAGCAATTCGTGTACTTCGAAGGCAAACGCGGCAGCCAGTGGAACGGTCCGAGCTGGCCCTATCAATCCAGCCTGGTGCTCAATGGCATGGCCAATGTGCTGAACAACTACAACCAAAACGTAATCGCCGCTTCCGATTATTTAAAATTGCTTCGTCTCTACACCGGTCAGCACTACCTGCCGGACGGACGCATCAATCTCGTTGAGAATTATGATCCGAACAATGGCGGGCCCATCGTGCATTACTATTGGAGCAACCACTACAATCACTCGTCTTATAATAATCTAGTCATCACCGGGCTTTGCGGTATCCGGCCGTCTGAAGGCTCTGCGCTTACCATTCATCCGCTCGTAGACAGTTCCATCAAGTATTTCTCTTTGCAGGACGTGATGTATCATGGCCACCGCCTTACGCTTGTGTATGACGAAGATGGTAACCACTATAAAGCGGGGAAAGGGCTGACGGTATGGGTAGATGGTAAGAAAGTTAAGCCGGTTGCAGCGCGCGGGTCTTACAAGATTAACGCAGGCCCCGCCATCATCAAAAAGTCATCGCCGCACGCGGCAAACGTTGCCCTGAATATCCGCAGGAAAGAATTTCCGGTGCCCTCTGCTTCGATAAACACCGTACCCGATTCGCTTTACCAGGCCGTCGATGGCCGCATTTGGTACTTTCCGGAGATCAGCAACCGGTGGACGACCCTGGGATCAACGGCTCCGAGTGATTGGTATGCACTCAATTTTGGAGAGCCGCGCGAAATTTCTACCGTGAAAATTTATCCCTTCGCTGATGGCAAAACTTTTTTCTTGCCCGATTCGCTGTCGATAGAACTTCAAAGTGATGGCGAATGGAAATCTGCCGGTAAAGTGCAACACACTCCTGCAAGGTTGCTTCGCAACACTGCCAATACCATTCAATTCATGAAAACAATGGCTACGGGCATCAGGATAAATGTAAGGCACGGATCAAAAGCAGCAGCTTTGGTGGAAGTGGAATGTTACTGATTCGGGCCTACAGCGCAGCCAGGGGTTGGCCCTGGGGGAGACCTTCTGCCGAATAATACAGCACCAGTTGTTCACCCGATATTTTTTGGGCATTGAGTATTTCCTTTACAGGGATATTCATTTGTGCAGCTTCACCTTCAGCATCTTTGAACCTCCACTCCTTCACAATTTTACCGTCATCATTTCTCAGGGTGATGCTTCTTGCCTTTGCCGTCTTTCCAGGCGCGTTGCATTGCGAGTAACGGATGGACAGCCTGTCGGCAGCGTTTGCATCAGTCAGGTTTAAATCCTGCAACTGGAGGGGCTTATCTAAAGATTGCCGGACAACTAATTTGTTGTTCAGATAGATTTCGTAGCTGTCCACTCCAACGTTGCTGTGGAACGTGAACAATGCCGCAAAAAAGGTGGATAAAACTTTTACAGATAAACTAAGCATAAAATAGATTTTTGATGGTTTGTAATGGATAACACTAACAAAGAGAAATGATCCCGGTTTTATACGGAAAAACGTTTGACGTAACGTGTCATTTACCTGATGAAATATGCCGGCAGCGATTCATCACGTTTTTCGTGTATTTTGAATAAATTATTTTCACCATACCGATAAATTCCTGTACTTTTTAGTGTGCACCGTATACTGAAGTACAGGTTGGATCATGTTGCTTTCTGGACGGTCACTTTTCTGTTTTATGCATTTACCAGGAAGGAACTGCTGTCCACATCAGGATGGTTTTATTTTGCGGCTGATGTGTTACTCCGCAACGTGCTGCTGGCGGGTACCTGCTACCTGAATATCTATCTTTTGTTCGAGCGCCTTTTCAGGAAAGGGAAATACCTTGGTTATGTTACGGCGCTGATTGGCTTGCTGGCCGCGTATACTGCTCTTCAAAACGGTATTGGCGCGTTGCTCCGGCAGGATGCAGCCGGCGATGTGCTGTACAATACATACTACAACTTTTCGATAGGCATATTTTATATTGCCTTTACGTTGGCGCTTGAACTGAGCAAAAGATGGTACCAGCAGCAATTGCTGTTGCATAAAATACAGACCGAGAAACTGGAAGCGGAACTTCAATACCTGAAGGCGCAGTTGAACCCGCATTTTTTGTTCAATTGCATCAACAGCATTTTCTTTCAGATCAACAAGGAAAATTCGGCTGCAAGGGAATCGCTTCAGCAATTCTCCGACCTGCTGAGATACCAGTTGTACGAATGTAATGGTGAACAGATCTTAATTGAGAAGGAAATGATGTACCTGAAGAGTTATGTTGACCTCCAGCGCCTGAGAAAAAACAACAGCAGGATATTTTTTAATGCACATGATGATGTGAAGGGGTTTTACATTGCTCCGCTCCTTTTGCTTCCGTTCGTCGAAAATGCGTTTAAGCATGTTGCCGACGAGGCCGACGCAGAAAGAATTATTGACGTTGATATACAACGCGAAAACGGTTTGCTGGTGTTCAGGATTACCAATACGGCCGACTTTTCTGCGCAAAACAGCGAAGACCGCGGTATCGGGTTGAAGAATGTTCGAAGAAGGCTCGATCTGCTGTACAATGACCGGTACACCCTCGACATAGAAAAAACGATGGCGGAATATTCCGTAAAGCTGCAGATTAAATTATCATGATCCCATGATTACCTGCATGATCATAGAAGACGAGCCGCTGGCACGCAAAGGAATGCTGGAATATATTGCGGTGGTGGATTTTTTGCAGGTGACCGGCGTATATGAAAACGCAAAGCAGGCATACCCGGCCCTCGAAAAGCAGGCCGCACAGCTTGTTTTCCTCGACATTGAGCTGCCCGGCCCGTCGGGAATAGATTTATTGAGATCATTGAAAACATCTCCACTGGTCATATTTACGACTGCATACCCGGATTATGCCATTGAAGGATATGAATTGGACGCGATTGATTACCTGCTGAAGCCCATCCTGCCGCCACGGTTTTTAAAAGCAGTGAATAAGGCGAAGGAAATAATCGAGTGGAAAAAGATGGACCACGTCAACGATGCGGACCACCTGTTCGTGAAAGAGAATGGCCGGTACACAAAGGTGCTATACAAAGACATTTTATTTGTGGAGGCACTTCAAAATTATGTGGCGCTGCACCTGCAGGGTAAAAGGCTTATCACTTACAACACGCTTTCGGTTCTCGAAAAGCAGTTGCCTGCAACACAGTTTATGCGGATACATAAATCTTACATTGTTTCAGTCGATCGTGTCGTTGCCATCGAAAAGAACATGGTGACGCTGCCAAATGCCGTCGTTCCCGTGAGCCGCAACATCAAAGATGAGTTGATGAAGAGGCTGGACAACAAGCTCCTGAAGCGATAACGGCTACATCTTCTTTTCCCATTCGCTGATCTGGTGCAGCAGTTGGTACGAAGACAGGATGTCGTTCGCAAATGCAGATTGCCCCGGGCTCAACGAACCGTAGCCATTCTGCAGTTGCTGGTAGGCATTGTTTGCGAGCTGATCGCTGTTCATTCCTTCTTCTCCCAACGATGCATAATACGTCATCTGCTGCTCAAGATCCTTTTTCAGGGAGGCGGCCACTTTATTTGCAAGCTGCGCATCGCCGGCAGCGTAACAGGCATACAGAAAGCGGGCGGCTATTATATCATGCGTGTTGCTTCTGCCTGTGGCGCCATACGAATAATCCCGTTCATCGCAGGCGGCATCGATGCGCCGCAGCAATTGCCTTGCTTTTTCTTTTTGTCCGTGAGCAGCGAACTGCAGGGCTACCTGTGCATAACCGAGGCGAATAAGGTTGAGGCGGCGGCGGTTCTCTTCGTCGTAATAAATTCCTTTTTTCCCGGTACTGCCGAACTCGAATTTGTGCATCATATTTTGGAAAGCCAGGTCGTAGTTCACAGGAACATCCTCCTCTTCGTTGACAACCGGCACCAGGCGGTAGGTCAACCCTTCCTGGCGCACATATTTATCGAGGCCGAGACCGATGGGGCCCGACATGGAAGTAAAGCAAATCGGCCGGTTCCAATCGCCGTTGGCAATCAGCGAAAGTATCAGCAGGTCGCTGCGAAGCAGGTACGTTTTCTTCGACAGATCGATTTTTATTTCGCTGGCAACCGGGTCTCCTGTTTTTACGACACCGCTTTTAAGAGCAGCTTCTTTATCGACCGGCATCACAAATTTTCTGACGGGTGTGATGTTGTATTGAATGCCTTCTTCGCTGGTGGTTACATATTTCGGGTCGTCGCTGGCAAGTATGTTTTTCAGGGCCGAAGGCAGGTCGTAGAACTTGTCTTTGTCGAAGCCCGGCATTTCCGCGAAATACATGACCTCCCTGTTGTCGCCCTGCACCTGCTTTTTGGTGAATGCCAGATGGTAAGGGTCGCTTTCGTTCACCTTATAACGCAACTGGTTCATGTACCAGTCGCTTCCAACGAGTGTGTTGACGATTACGCGCACGTCGGGGCGAATTCCTTCCACTTCCTGCGCATACCACAGGGGATAGGTGTCGTTATCTTCGTAGGTCAATAAAATGGCGTTTGGAGGGCAGCTTTCCAGGTAATTTTTTGCCATGTCGCGCGCCAGTGTTCTGCCGCTGCGGTCATGATCGTCCCATTCTTCCCGCGCCATCCATCCAGGCACGAGTAAAATGCAAAGCAGTGCGGCGGTTGCTGTTGCATACCGTTGCTTCATGATCTGCGTAAACAGGTTGGTTACGAGGATCACGCCGAGGCCGATCCAGATGGCAAACACGTAGTAGGATCCCACATAAGCGTAATCCCGTTCGCGCGGCTGAAAGCCGGCCTGGTTGAGATAAACGACGATGGCCAGACCGGTGAAAAAGAAGAGCAGGCCGTTCACGATAAGGTCGCGCCGGTTCTTCTTGTATTGAAGAAAAATACCGGCTATGCCGAGCAGCAGCGGCAACATGAACAGGCGGTTGTAAGATTTATTATCCTTGTGAATGCTGTCGGGCATTTTGCTTTGATCGCCATGCATCATGTTGTCAACAAACGAAATGCCGCTCACCCAGTTGCTGTCGCGCGCATTGCCGAGGCCCTGCACATCATTTTGCCTGCCGGCGAAGTTCCACATGAAGTAGCGCAGGTACATCCATCCCGCCTGGTAGTTAACAAAGTATTTGAGATTGTCGCCCATTGTTGGGGATTCCCCTTCTTCCATATTTGCGAACGTGCGGTAACAAAGTTCCTGCTGCCGGTCGTTGCTGTTGTCCCACATCCTCGGAAAGAAGTGGGCATTTGGCGCCTTGGCCCACTGGTTTGAGATCGCCTGGCCCGCCACTTCATATTTATTTTCACCTTTTACGTATTGCTCGTGATCAACCTTGTAGGGCGCACGTTCGGTAAAGTCGGGACCGATCAAAAGCGGCCAGTCCTGGTATTGCTCCCTGCCGAGGTATCCTGCCAGGTTGATGGGATTATCCACGTTGAACATATCCACCGCAGTATTTGCATTCGACCGGATCATCGTGGTGAGATAGGTTGAATAGCCGATGAGCATGAAGAAAACGCCCCATGTGGCGGTGACGAGCAGCGAATATTTTTTACGGACGGCATAACGGAGAACAAGGAACAGGGCGAGGCCAAGGAGCACGAAGAACGCGGTGAAACCTGAAAAGAAGGGAAGGCCCAGTTCGTTTACGAAATAGATGTCCATCCATCCCGCGCCCTTAACGGTGTATTGAATAACGAACACCTGGATGAAGCCGGTAATGAGGCATCCCGCGAGAAAGGCGAAGAATGTGCCTTTGCGGGTAGGCTTGTATTTGCGGAAATAATACACCATCACGATCGCAGGGATAGCGAGCAGGTTAAGCAAATGCACGCCGATGGAAAGGCCCATCATAAAAAAGATAAACACCAGCCACCGGTTGGCGAGCGGAGTATCGGCGCGGCGTTCCCATTTGAGGATGGCCCAAAACACGAGCGCAGTGAAAAATGACGACAGCGCATACACTTCTCCCTCGACGGCACTGAACCAGAATGAATCGGAAAACGTGTAAGCCAAAGCGCCGGTGATGCCGGCCGAGAGGATGACGAAGGCCTGCGCACGGCTGGGTTCGCCGGGTTGTTTTTGCACTATTCTTCGCGCGAACCAGGTGATGGTCCAGAACAGGAAAAGAATGGTGAGTGCGCTTGCCAGGGCGCTCATGCCGTTGACCGCTTTTGCCGCCACTGCCGGATCATCGCCGAGCATGATGATGAAAAAACGCGCCACGAGTACAAATAGCGGCGCACCGGGAGGATGGGGTACCTGCAGCTTGAACGCGCTGGAAATGAATTCGCCGCAGTCCCAAAGGCTGACCGTCGGCTCCATGGTTACCAGGTAAACGAAAAATGCGATGGAGAAAGCGACCCATCCGCCCAGGTTGTTCATCCTGTTGAAGCCCATAAAATAAAGTTTACAGTAAGTTCGCGAATA
Source organism: uncultured bacterium (assembly GCA_966193805.1). GTDB lineage: Bacteria > Bacteroidota > Bacteroidia > Chitinophagales > Chitinophagaceae > Flavitalea. The sequence goes on from CBIGXK010000030.1 coordinate 18,802, forward strand.
TTCGTGGATAATTTGCTACTGTTAATTTATGCGCTTTCAGGAATGTAAGCAAGAATCGGGTTTCACGATGAGCCAGGTTTGGGAAATTTGTGTTTTAATTAAGAAGTCATGGAAAAACAACAAGAGATCAATTATAGCCGGGTAGCGCAGGCCATCAGTTTTTACCGCGATAATTACAGGGATCAGCCTTCGCTTGAAAAGGTGGCCGAGCATGTTCATTTGAGTCCTTTTCATTTTCAACGGATGTTTAAGGAATGGGCGGGCGTAACACCGAAGCAATTTCTGCAATACCTCACCATTGGCCACGCCAAAAGAATATTGAAAAACGACACGAACGCCACGTTGTTCGATGCGGCCTTCGACGCGGGCCTTTCCGGCACCAGCCGGCTGCACGACTTGTTCATGAAAGTTGAAGGGATGACGCCCGGCGAATACAAAAATGGCGGTGAACGGCTCACCATTCATTACAGCTTCGCAGAAAGCCCGTTCGGGAACATATTGATTGCTTCCACCCATAAGGGTATCTGTTACATGGCATTTGCCGATGAGGAGCGCGAGGCGGCCTTCAATGAATTAAAGAAACTGTTTCCCAATGCGCATTACGAACAGTTGTCCGATACGATCCAGCAAAATGCGCTGTTCATTTTTAGCCAGGATTGGAGCCGGCTGGGTGAGATCAGGCTGCATTTGAAGGGTACGCCATTTCAGCTAAGGGTGTGGGAAGCGCTGTTGAAAATTCCCATGGGAAAGCTTACTACCTACGCCGGCATTGCCGGTGAATTAAATAGTCCGAAGGCGAGCAGGGCGGTCGGTTCCGCGGTAGCGGGCAACCCTGTGGCCTTCCTGATTCCCTGTCACAGGGTGATCCGGGCAAGTGGCGATTTTGGGCAGTACCATTGGGGAACCACGCGAAAAAATGCGATGATCGCCTGGGAGGCCTGTAAAAGCGCTTCCTTCGATTAGTGGTTGGAGATTTTCAATAATTTATCGACGTTCTTAATGAGGATTTTTCTTC
>CBIGXK010000031.1:0-19155 GCA_966193805.1 uncultured bacterium
TATAAAACCATTAAAAAGGTGTTTCGCCCCGAGCACATCAATTACGCCGGGCACGCAACTATGCCGGCCTTTAATGGTAATAAAAATACGGCGTGAATTTTCAATTGAATTGTCAGATATGATTTTATTCGGTGCAAGCAGTCATGGGAAGATCGTTGCAGACATCCTTCGCGTAATGGGAGAAGAGGAAATAATGTTTTGGGATGACAACCCGGCCTCCGGAATTTCCGGCTATGAGTTGAACGCGCCGCGGTCCACTACGAACGACAGGGTTATTATCAGCATAGGAAACAATGGCGCAAGAAAAAGGGTTGCTGAAACCTATTCTTACCGGTACGGAAAGGCCATCCACCCGAGGGCGGTTTTGTCTGCAGACATCCAGGTGGGTGAAGGTACAGTGATCATGCCTGTTGCGGTGATCAATGCGGGATCAAAGATCGGAAGGCACTGCATCATTAACACCGCAGCGGTGATTGAGCATAATTGCCGGATCGACGATTATGTTCATATTTCGCCGAGCGCCACATTATGCGGAAATGTAACCGTGAATGAAGGTGGATGGATAGGCGCCGGGGCAACCATCATTCAGAATCTTACAATAGGCAAATGGGCGGTAATAGGTGCGGGCTCCGTGGTTCTTGGAGATATTCCGGACTACGCGGTTGCCGTGGGCAACCCCGCAAAAGTAATCAGATACAACAGGGCACTTCATCCGCAGTCCAAATCGGGTTAGGCATTTCAATCAATATTTACAATGAATAGTCGCAAAATATGGCTTTCGTCGCCACACCTTGGCGGAACGGAGGAAGCTTTCGTTCACGAGGCGTTTCGCACGAACTGGATTTCACCACTCGGGCCTAATGTTGATGGTTTTGAAGCAGACGTTTCATCGTTTTTGGGTGATGGCGTTCATCTTGCCGATTTAAGCTCGGGTACAGCTTAGATTCACCTGGCCCTGGTGCTGTTGAATGTGCAGCCGGGCGACGAGGTGATTTGCCAGAGTATGACGTTTTCGGCAACTGCCAACCCGATCGCATATCTGGGCGCGCGCCCGGTATTTATAGACAGTGAAAAGGAAACCTGGAACATGGATCCGGAATTTTTGGAAGAAGCGATTGTTGACCGGATAGCAAAAGGCAAACGACCCAAAGCGATTATTGTAGTTGACCTGTACGGAATGCCGGCGAAAATGGAAGAGCTGCTGTCCATTGCCAGGCGTTACGACATTCCCCTTATCGAAGACGCTGCCGAAGCGTTGGGCTCTTCCATCAACGGCAAAAGGTGTGGAACCTTCGGCGACATGGCGATACTATCATTTAACGGAAATAAGATCATCACCACATCGGGCGGGGGCGCGCTCGTATCACGAAATGCTGACTATGTGAAAAGGGCCCGGTTCCTGGCAACACAGGCGAGAGATCCCGCTCCCCATTATCAACATTCGCAGATCGGCTACAACTACCGGATGAGCAATATTTGTGCGGGAATTGGCAGGGGGCAGATGGAGGTTATCGGTCAACGGGTTGCACAGCGAAGGTCGAACCACGCGTTTTACAGGGAGGCCCTGGGGCGGTTCGGAGAATTTCATTTTCTCGACGAGCCGCCAGGTTACTACAGCAATCGGTGGCTCACCTGCATGCTGCTCGACGCAACACCGGGAGACAAGCGCAATAGGCGCGACGAACTGCGTGAAAGAATGGAAGAAAAAAACATAGAATGCCGGCCCGTGTGGAAGCCCATGCATCTGCAACCTGTGTTTGCCGGCGCTTTGTACTATGGCGCAAATGCTTCCGAGCAGCTGTTTCAGTCGGGGTTGTGTTTGCCCAGTGGTTCCAATCTTACCCGCGACGACCTGGAAGCAGTGATTCATTGCGTAATTGATGTTTTTCAACATGTGAATATTTAATTCGTTTAATGATAGACGTGGCACGGTTTGTGTCGCATTTTGTACTCCACTTTCTTTGTAAAAATCACTCCTCGTATCAATATTCTACCGAATCTCTTCTATCCGTACAAGTGATTATCGATTTTGTGCAGTGAGCCAATCATCCTGATTACCGCCGTTGGTTAAGTTCTGACTTCCACAGATTGTTGTAAATACAGTACCATGGTACAGTGGGGAAAATCTATGCTGTTACCAGGGGAGGGTATCCCATTTCTTAAACCGTAGAAGTAAGTGTGACGTACCTGGATCTTATAACGAAAGTTTATACGCTTGTAAAGAACAAGTCGACCGTTCCGCGATGGATGATATTTATCGTTGACCTGGTAATCTGTGCGTTTTCATTGTTCTCCGCCTACTTCCTTAGGTTCAACCTCGATATTTATGAAGTGTACTCACATGGATTTGTTCCGCAAATATTTGTCGTAACAGGGCTTAACATTATTTTCTTCGTTGTATTCCGCACATACGAGGGCATTATCCGGCTTTCAAGCGTGCAGGAGGTGTTGCGATGCGTGTCTGCCGTGTTTTTCTCCGCGTTCGTTCTTTTCATTTCCACTTTCATCAGCGACATCTTTGGTTGGCCGTACCTCGTCCCGACATCTGTTTTAATCATCTATTTTTTCGTTGCTTCGTTTTTGATATTCGACTACCGGGTGTGGGTGAAAAAGATTTACCACATGAGCATCAAGGGAACGCTGGCCCTCGATAACGTGTTTGTTTATTGCAAGACGATCAACGCCGTCGTGCTGAAAAATGCCATAGAATCTATTCCCGACCGGCGATACAGGGTCATCGGTTTTATTGATGATCATGAAAATGTGAGGGGAAAATCTATCGACAACGCCAGGTTTTATTCGTTCGACAAAACGAAAATCAGTGCATCAAAGCTGTTCGTCAAGTTTGTTTTCGTTGCTGCCGATGAACCGGATGTCGGGATGAGGAGGAGGATCGTTGATTTTTGTTTGGCAAGAAATATAAACGTTAAAGTAATACCCGAGGTAAAGAACTGGATAGACGGTCAGTTGAAAAATACATTGCTTAAGGACCTCAGAATAGAGGACCTTTTGGGCAGGCCGGGGATAAAGTTGGCATCCGAACATGTGAGTCGCGAATTTGAAGGAAAGAGAATTCTGGTGACGGGTGCGGCAGGCTCTATCGGTAGCGAAATTGTAAAGCAATTATTAGGGATAAATGTTGAATTGCTCATTGTTTGCGACAACAGGGAGACGGGATTGTTCGAACTCGAGTATCAATTACAGCAGATTTCAGGCAAAAAGCACCGTATCGTTACCAGCGTGAGCGATGTTAAGCATTACAGCGTAATGCAGCGCCTCTTTGAAGCTTACAAACCTCAAATCGTTTTTCATGCTGCTGCATACAAGCATGTGCCATTAATGGAGCTGCATCCCTGTGAGGCGATCAAAAATAATGTGCACGGCACAAAAGTCGTGGCCGACCTGTCAGTAATGTACGGCATAGAGAAATTCGTGCTTATCTCCACAGATAAGGCCATCAATCCGACCAATGTAATGGGTGCGACCAAACGGGTAGCGGAGATGTATGTATCCGGTTTAAATTCCATCAAAACAAAATTTATCATTACCCGGTTTGGAAACGTTTTGGGGTCAAACGGGTCTGTGATACCCCGTTTCCACGATCAGATCGATAAAGGCGGCCCGGTTACCGTAACACACCCTGAGATCATCAGGTATTTTATGACTATTCCCGAAGCCTGTTCGTTGGTGCTCGAGGCGGGCACCATGGGCAATGGAGGTGAGGTATTTGTGTTTGATATGGGAGAGCCGGTAAAAATTACAGATTTGGCCAATAAGATGATCAGGCTGGCCGGCTTGGTTCCCGGGCGGGATATTCAAATTGAGTTTACCGGTTTACGGCCGGGCGAAAAACTATTCGAAGAATTATTGTATAAGAATGAAGAGGTAATTCCCACGCATCACAAGAAGATCATGATCTCGAAAGTGAGCAAAGCTGGGCTGGGCCAGACTTTGAAGCACGTAGATCATCTCATCGAACTTGCCGAAATTCAAAACGATTTGCTCGCGGTGAAACAAATGAAATTGATCGTTACGGAATACAAGAGCAAAAATTCCGCTTTTGAAATTCTGGATACGAAGGAAGTCAGCGAATTTATTTCCTGATCGTTCGTTACATCCTTATGAACTTCTTTAAAATCCGATTGCGCATGCTTGTAATCGTTTCGAGTACATAAACCCCCTGCGCCAGGTCTGCTACATTTATCGATGTTGTGTAGAAACCTTTCGTTTTTTCTCTCTCTATTTCAGAAGTTATTTTGTTTCCATTCGCATCGTAAATATTGAACACCACTGATTCCTGTTCGTCGCTGTTTACCACAACATTCAGCACATCGTGCGCAGGATTTGGATAGAGTGCCACTGTTCCGAACCGCTGGAACTTGTTAATGACTGTGATGTGCATGGTATCCGTGTCGCTGGCGCCCTTGTTATCTCTTACCGTCAGCACAAATGTGTACGTCCCCGCATTGAGGCTGTTTAGGGAAAAATATGGGCCAGTGCTTGAGCCTTCCGGGCCTGGTGCGGCTCCGGCGCGTTCCCAATTGTAGAAGTGCAGTGTTCCGTCCGGATCGTCCGATGCGCTGCCGTCGAGCATAACAGAGTCCGATGGTAATATTACAATTCGGTCTGATCCTGCGTTGGCTGTTGGTGTTTCATTTGGTTTAGGATTCACTGTTATGGTAATGTCGTCTGTGGACGATGAGCCATCGTCGTCTTTAATCGTGAGCCGGAATACATACGTTCCTTCAACGAGTTCATTGGCGATTGTTGTGCCGGAGGCGGGTTTAGACAGAGAAAATGAAGAAGGGCCGCTCTGCCTGCTCCATGCATAGCTAACAATTTTTCCGTCGGGATCTGTCGAAGAGTTTCCGTTGAGCAATGCAGAGTCGAGCGGTAAAGTGATTTCTTTGTCGGCGCCTGCTCGTGCCACGGGTGCCCGGTTCGGTACAGGGTTCACCACGATCTTTACTTCGTCGGAGGCGGAGCTTCCATCATCGTCTTTCACTGTGAGACGAAATACATACGTTCCCTGCACCAGGTTATTTAAACGAGTGCTTGCCTCATTCGGTTTTGCCAGCGAGAAAGTGCTTGGACCACTTACCCTGCTCCAGGCGTAACGGGCAATGCTCCCATCTGCATCGGAAGATGCGTTTCCATTTAATGTTGTTGAGTTATTCGGTAATGTCAATGTAACATCATTTCCGGCTTTTGCCACTGGTGCTTTGTTCGGTTCCGGCGTCACCGGATCCGGTGTATCAGGTTCGGGCGTAACAGGATCGGGTGTTACCGGGTCGGGATTATCCGGCTCTGGCGTAACAGGATCGGGTGCTACCGGCTCGGGCGTAACAGGATCAGGTGTTACCGGGTCGGGATTATCCGGCTCTGGCGTAACCGGCTCGGGTGCTACCGGCTCGGGTGTAACAGGATCAGGTGTGTCAGGTTCGGGCGCAACCGAATCGGGCTTTGCGGGCTCCGGGTTCACAACAATCTTTACCTCGTCGGAGGCAGCGCTTCCGTCATCGTCTTTCACAGTGAGGCGAAATACATACGTTCCCTCCACCAGGTTATTCAAAAGAGTGCTTGCTTCGTTCGGTTTTGCCAATGAAAAAGTGGTTGGACCATTAACCCTGCTCCATACATAACTGGCAATGCTCCCATCTCCATCGGAAGACGTGCCTCCATTTAATGTTGTTGAATTATCAGGCAGTGTTAATGTAACATCATTTCCGGCCTTCGCCACCGGCGCCTTGTTGGGTTCAGGCGTCGTGCCGCCAAATTCAAATGCTCCGATATCGGGCGCTCCGATAATCGGATTGCCATTGATGTCTTTCGTCAAACCTACATCCACTCCTTTGTCGATGCACGGGGACCCTGCCTGCAACGACCAGTCGGACGTAACATTTTTGAACTTCGGATCAGCGTCTATGCTGTTTTTATCCAGTCCCGTTGCAGCCGACCAATCTTTTACCGACCTGTAATAAGCGCCGTTATAAAAGAATTTGTACGGAGAAGCCGCGGGATCGGCCTGGTGAAACAAGTTGTAATCACTCTTCGGCAAACCGGAATTAATGACACCATAAAGCGATTTAAAAGTACCGCCGCCACGCATGAAAACGTTGTTCCTGAAATCGAAATTCTTACCATAGATAAGATACAGCAAACCCGCATCGCCGCTGTTTTTATCGAGATAGATTGTATTATTATAGAATTGTATCGTGCCTTCATTTTCGGTGTAAGTACTGAACCCTTCGCCCGAAGCGTTGACGATAAGATTGTAATAGATTTTGATGGTGGCCCCTGCAGAAAGACTGCCTACACCAATGCCGGAAGAACCGGGCTTTGCATTAAATACCTTATTATAACGGATGATTGCCCCTGAAGGAGTGGATCCTGCGTCGGTATGAATGGCATCGTCGTCATTATCAGACACACAATTTTCAACGATCCAGTTGTCACCCCTGTACGCACCATATCCATGACCATCGGTGAAATTGGGCATCTTGGGATGCTTAATATTATTTGCCGTTGAACAGTTGGAAATCGTCAGGTCATCCGACAGCCACGAGTAAAATCCGTTTCCGCCGTAAGTGGCTTTGCTGTTCCTGAAAATATCGTTGCTGTGTCCGTCGTAAGCCACGCAACCAAATTGGCGGTTTGCATAAAATGTACAGTTGTCAACTATGCAGTATCCCGGGAATTGCTTACCCTCCATACCATAAAGGGCAAGTCCGGCAGTGCCCGCATACCGCGCCTGGAGATGTTCGAAGTTAATGTGATGCACTTTCTTGTACGCGTCGCCGAAGATGCCGTAGTTTCTTTTTGAAACTTCTGTTTTTCGTTTGTTGGGATCGGTTGCCGACCAGATATACAGCGTACCGGAATTGATGAAATACTCTTCGGTTGCATCCAGTTCATTCATCGTCACGGCTTCCGTGTAAATCACATCGTCCACAATCACCATTGCTCTGGAGGGCGTGGCGTTTGGATTTTTGATCGACCAGATATTTCCGCTGGAGTGTGTCCATCCGGTGATGATGTCCGCGGCATTGAATATGGGATCTGTTCCCGTGCCGTAGGCGCCGTACGTAATGGGGTTGCCGGCAGCTCCTGAATAAACTAAATTCAATTGCTCGCGCCACATGTCGCCCCTCCTGAACAAAATAATATCGCCGGGAGAAAAACTCCGGCTGTTTAATTTGTTAACTGTCCTCCAGGGAGTTGATGGGGAAGTGCCGTTGTTAGCATCATTTCCTTTGGCTGCAACATAATACGTTGTAGCGTTCGCAGCAAGGCACAAAGCAGTAAAAGCCAGTAGTAGCAGTAGTTTCATAGGGATTATGAATTCCGCTTCCAATTGCAATTTATAGACCAAAATGAGCGGATACATAGCTGTGAACTATTAATGCTGCGAATTATTATGTATGAATTTCTATGAAATTCTTAACGGCCTGAGCAGGAACGTGTTGTTCTTTTATAAAATTTAAGTATTTATACGTACACGATAAAAATCGTGACGAAAGTCAAGAATTCTGTTGCATTTTCATTGCCGATTGCCGATTGCCCATTGCCGTTTCTCCATCATCTCATGAACTTCAAACATATCCACTGTCCCTTTTCGCTTTTGTGCAATAAGGTCAATCCATACTCGGAAGCCTTCGTGGTCACCTCCAGCTCATCTTCCTTAAGCAATCCGCTTAATAATAATACGCCACGCGATGAGAGGTGCGAATCGAAATATGGAAAATTATCGATGATGACCGTTCGGATAATATTCGCGAGTATCACATCAAACGATCCATTCACATCTGCATCTTCCCTTTTCAGCAGCTTGATATTTTCACAATGATTTGTTTGGAAATTTTCTGCGGCGTTCGTGATGCTCCAGTCATCATTATCAATCGCCGTTATTTGAGCGGCGCCTGATTTCGCGGCCAGTATGGCTAGCACCCCGGTGCCGGTTCCAAAGTCGAGCACCTTTTTGTTTTCAAACTCAATTTCTTTCATTTCAGCGATCATCATAAAAGTGGTGGAGTGGTGGCCGGTGCCGAAGCTCATCTTTGGCGTGATGATGATCTCGTGCGTTACATTGGTGATGGGCTCATGAAACCCGGCGCGCACTGCGCAATAATTTTCAACGACAACAGGAGAGAAGTTAGCTTCCCATTCTTCGTTCCAGTTTTTATCGGGAACGTCATCTACAGAATAATTCAGCTTAAGCGTTTGCGCAATATTATTAACCGACGTTTCATCAAAATGCTGCCGGGAAACATAGGCGGTTAATTGCGTATCGGTTTCTTCGAAACCTTCCATTCCGGATGCAGATAGCATGGCCACCAGCATTTCTTTTTCAGAATCACTGATATCACTGAATATAATCTTTGCAAATGTCATTCGGCAAAAATAGCCAACACGACGCCGCTTTATTTCTTCGCCCTCGAAATTTCCCGCTTTCCTTGTGGGCCCTTTAATTTTTCAACAGCAAAGCCGGCCTTTTCCATCGCCTTTCGCACGATAGTCTTACTGCAGTAAGTCACCAGCACTGCTCCGTCGTTCATCGCAGTATATATTTTATTGAAAACGGCCTCGTTCCATAAGCCTGGCTGCACCTGCGGATCGAAAGCATCGAAATAAACCACATCATACCTGCCGTTGAATTCGACGTCTGTAATGTCTTCGCGTCTTTTGAGAAGGCGGAAGTTCGTGGAGATGGTTTGAATGCAGTTCCATTCAGATTCGTGAATTTCATTGAAAAGACCCTGCATCTCGGGCTTTCCCAACGCGGTGGCGTAGTTAAGCTGGGCGGAGATGGACGGCTCCAGCGGCTGGGTTTCCAGCGTTTCGTAGAAAACTTTTACCGCAAGCAATTGGGTTTCAATCAGTGTAAGGAGGGTGTTGAGGCCCGTACCGAATCCCACCTCCAGGATGGAGATCGCCGGTTGGTCGGTGAGAATATGCTTTAGCCCCGAGTCGATAAATATATGCTGCGATTCGCTGATGGCTCCAAACCTGGAATGGTACGTTACGTTCCACCCCGGAACCAGCAGGGAATGGGAGCCATCGCCGGTTTCAAAAATGTGATGCATCGTCAATAAAATTTATCTGCGTTCATCCGACTCGTTTTCTTCGCATTACTTAAAGAAACGCAAACGTTTGTGCTAACAAGGGATAGGTATGTTCGTTAAATTGTACACGTCTATTTAATGTTAAATGGTCCGCGAAAGTTTTATCCATTCAGCCGGGCCGAAAAAAATGTTAGATGGTCGTACTGTTTAATTGTTTAATTTAACACTACCAAAACCAACCGCGACATGATCAAATTACAGTATTTACTCTGTATGGGGTTACTTTTTTATGTAACCACACTATCGGCGCAAGACCGGACCATTACAGGGAATGTTACCTCTTCCGCAGATCAGACTCCAATTCCGGGAGTTACCATTACAATTAAAGGCTCTCAAAGAGGCGTGGCCACAGGACCTGAAGGAACATTCACACTTTCGGCTCCTTCGGGTGCCGTAACCCTCAGCGTTTCATCAGTGGGATTTGTTTCAAAAGATGTTGCTGTTGGCGCAGACCAGTCAACAGTGGATATCAGCCTTGAAGCATCGTCCGAACAGATGAGCGAGGTAGTGGTAACGGCCCTGGGTATTACCAGGGAAGCAAAAACACTCGTGTATGCTACCCAAACTGTTAAACCGGCCACACTTGTGGAGGCAAGAGATCCGAACAACGTACTGAACTCACTGACTGGTAAAGTTGCCAACGCTGTGGTAACACAGGGTTCCGGCGGCCCCGGTTCCGGTGCAAGGATAGTACTTCGCGGTAACCGAAGCATCCAGGGTACAAACAATGCCCTTATCGTTGTGGACGGCGTTCCCATTACAAATGGTACCAACGGTACCGCCGGAAGCGACTTCGGATCGGTGCAGGGGTCGGACGGTGCATCCAACATCAACCCCGACGACATTGAATCCGTTTCCGTACTGCGCGGCGCCTCTGCTGCGGCACTGTATGGCAGCCAGGCAGGTAACGGTGTAATTATTATTACCACTAAGAAAGGGACCAAAGGCAAGATAGCAGTAACCGTTAACTCGGGCATTGCCATGGAAACACCGTTTGCATTGCCGAAGTTTCAGAATTCTTACGGACAGGGTAATGGAGGTGTTTTACAAGATACCCTGCTTTCCGGTGAAAGCTGGGGAGCAAAGATGGAAGGACAGCAGGTGACCAACCACCTTGGCGAATCAACCACTTACACTTCACAGCCAGATAACGTCAAAGACTTCTTCCGCACCGGCAAAAGCCTGAACAATTCGATAGGCGTATCGGGAGGTTCCGAAAAAATGCAGACTTATCTGTCTTACACACACAATCTTATAGAAGGCATCGTTCCCCGCAACGACCTCAAACGTCATACGGTTAACCTGAGAATCACGAACCAGATCAGCTCGAAGTTCTCTACCGATGCCAAAATCACTTACATCGCACAGGACATCTTCAACAAACCCAGAACAGGTGAGGAAAATGCGCCGGTGATCGACATTTACCAGATACCCCGCAACGTTCCCCTGGAAACAGCCAAGAATTTTGAAACAGTCAATAATCTCGGGGTGCCGGTGCCTACTTACTGGCCAAGCACGCTAAGTTCTATTTACCAGAATCCTTACTGGATGATCAACCGTACAGAGCTCAATGAAAAACGCGACCGCGTTATGGGTTTTGTGAGTGCCAAATACCAGATCACTCCATGGTTGAATATTACGGGCCGTGCCAACGTCGACAGGATATTCGACAGGTTCGAGACCAAGTACTCACAGGGAACCATCCTCTGGGCGTCACAGGCCGGCGGCTTCTACGAGCAAAGCAACCTGGTGAGCACACAGAAATGGTTCGACGTGATCCTCTCCGGAGAAAATGATCTCACCAAAGACCTGAAGATCACCTATAACGCCGGTGCCATTTACCAGGATAACCGCTCTGATCGTAGCTGGTCAACAGCAAACGGACTGAACATTCCGAACAAGTTCAGTATCGGTTTCGCGACTAACCCTGCGCTTAGTTCCACCAACTACCAGGTACAAACACAAGGCGTATTTGGCCAGTTTAACCTCGCATTCAAAGAATTCCTTTTCCTCGACGCGAGCTTGCGTAACGACTGGTCTTCTCCGCTGCCCGATCCTTACAGTTTCTCCTATCCTTCTGTTGGTTTGTCTGCCATTATATCGGATATGGTGCAATTGCCTACTGTGTTTTCTTTCCTGAAAGCGAGTGTTAACTACGCGCAGGTAGGTAACGGAGGCCAGGCTCAGATTCGCGACATCGTGTACAACTACAGCCAGGGCGCCGGCGGCGGATTCCTGCAGCGCAGTTCTACATTCCCCATTCCAAATCTTAAACCGGAAATCGTAAAGAACCTCGAGTTCAATATAGAATCGAAATTCCTGGCTAACCGCCTCAGCGTGAATTTGAGCTACTACAAGAGCAACTCGTTTAACCAGTTGTTGCAAATCAGTCTTCCAACGGCTACCGGGTATTCGGTTCGCTACATCAATGCCGGAAATGTGCAGAACAAAGGCTTTGAAGTGGTTGTTAATGGTACACCTGTACAGGGAAGGGATTTCACCTGGGATGTTGGATTCAACTTCGCTACCAACCAAAACAAAATTGTTGAACTGAGTGACGAACTGAAACAAGTTTCGCTCGGCGGTGGCTATGGCCGTTCTGCAGCTCCCCTCGTTATTGAAGGCGGAAGCTATGGCGACCTGGCCGCACAAGGATGGCTGAGAAGCGACAAGGTTCCCGGTAAATATGTTGTTACCGCAGCAGGTGTTCCCATTCCATCGGCTGAACCCAACGGCGGTTATCACATCGGTAATTTCAACCCCAAAGCAACGTTGGGCTTAAGCAATACGTTTAATTTCAAAGGCATTTATGCCCGTATCCTGATCGATGGACGCGTAGGCGGAACGATTGTATCGGGTACAGAAATGAACCTGGCGTTCAGCGGCATCCCCGAAGCAACAGAAAAATACAGGGACGCTAATTCATGGGCCCTCGGAGGTGTTGATGCAGACGGCAATCCTGTTTCTGCCGCAGTTTCTTCGCAGCAGTTCTGGCAGATCGCTTCGGGCAAACGTTATGGATTGGGTGAATTCTTCGCCTATGATGCTACCAATTTCAGGATAAGGGAGCTTTCCCTCGGTTACAACATTCCTTTGAGCAGCACCGTGCTGATAAAGAACGCGAGGCTGTCGCTCGTAGCAAGAAACCTGTTATGGTTGTACAGGGGCAAATCAAAGTTTGATATACCTGGCCTGGAAAGCCGTACAATGTGGTTTGATCCGGAAGTGAGCCTCGGCAACGGTAACTACCAGGGTATTGAATATGGAGCGCTTCCCGCAACTCGTTCCGTCGGTTTGAACCTCCAACTTACATTCTAAACGCTGAACGACTAAACAGAAAAACATGAACATGAACATATTTTCAAGAACGAAATTGTTTACAGCGGCTGCAGCGTTTTCGCTCATTGCCACCGGCTGTACTAAAAAGTTCGACCAGATCAACACGAACAAGAACAGCATACCTACAGTGGGCGCCACCGAGTTTCCGTTCCTTTTTGCGAAAGCTCAGTCGGTTGCCACTGTTAACCAGGGAAGCTACCAGGTCGCACAAAACCTGTTTGCCGACCAGTATGCTCAATATTTTGCCTGCGTGGCCACCTATTTTCCTTCCGACAGGAACGTGATCAGGATGGATTGGGTCGGAGCCAACTTCAACCCTTACTACACGCAGATGATGCCACAGCTTCAAACGATCCTCACCACTGCTGATCCCAGCAGTCCGGAACACGCTTTGGCCGACATCGTTTGGGTACTTGGGTTCCACAAGGCAACCGACTACTGGGGCCCGATCCCGTACTTCTCTGCGGGAGAGCCGGCTACCTCGGTACCGTACGATTCACAGGATAAGATTTATGATGATTTCTTTAAAAGGCTGACTGCCGCCGTTGATGTGCTGAATGCCAATACCGGTGCACAGCCGTTTGGATCATTCGACCTGATCTACGGCGGAAACGTTAGCAAATGGATCAAATTTGCCAACACACTTCGTTTGCGCCTCGCCGTGAGAATATCGAACGTGGACCCGGCACGTGCGAAAGCAGAAGCCGAAGCAGCATTCGCAGGTGGTGTTCTCACCACCAGCCCTGATGATGATGCCCTGATCCTTAGAAGCCTGAAAGGCGGAGATGGAAACGGCTTGTCCATCATGAGCGACTGGAACGAGTTCCGCATGAGTGCCGCCATGGAATCCGTACTGAAAGGATTCGATGATCCTCGCCTCCCGGTTTACTTCCTTCCCGACGGGGCCACTGCTGAGAACCCGGATGGAAACGGACAGTACGATGGTGTAAGAAATGGATTGACTTCCACTCAGCTTACTGAAACCATCAACCTCGCCGGTAATAATTCGCACGTCGGCGCAAGATGGGCATCTTCTCCTTTTGGCGGCGTAAGCAATCACCTGGAAACACCGCAGAACGTAATATCGACAGCAGAAGCGTACTTCCTTCGCGCTGAAGGTGCATTGCTTGGCTGGAACATGGGTGGAACCGCACAGGAACTCTATGAAGCCGGTATCACCAATTCGATGAAGCAATGGGGCATTACCGATGGCACTGAGATCCAGGACTACATTAATGGCACCACCCAACCGGTCGCTCCAAACGACTACCTGAACTCCGATCCGATGACCGACATCGTTGTTAAGTGGTCCGCCGATCCGGAAGTGCAAAAGGAACAGATTGCCACGCAAAAATGGCTGGCGCTCTTCCCCGATGGTATGGAAGCGTGGGCAGATTACAGAAGGAGCCGCTATCTCAATCTCTATCCTGTTGCCAATTCAGACAACCCCGACATCACCAACACCAGCACACAATACATCAGGCGCATTCCGTTCCTTGACAGCGAAAAGCTTGTTAACGGCGACGAAGTGGAAAAAGCCGTCGACCTTCTCGGTGGTCCCGACAAGGTGACAACGCCGCTGTGGTGGGATAAAAATTAATGAGAAACTGAATTTCATAAAAAGATTCCATTGTATTTTATGCAATGGAATCTTTGCTATTTAACAGATCCGCTTATCTATAAACTATGCCTACACTCCGCATCTTGCCGTTACTCGCCTTCGTGACGCTGCTTTGTTCATGCAGCGGCACAGACGACTCCCGCCAGTTCTCTCTCCTCGACCAGGATGAAACCGGCATCGGGTTTATCAACGAATTGTTTGAAACCGATCAGCTCAATGTGATCAACTACGGATATTTCTATAACGGCGGCGGGGTAGCAATAGGCGACATCAATAACGATGGTTTACAGGATGTGTTCTTTACCGGCAACATGGTGAAAAACCGGCTCTATCTTAACAAAGGAAATTTCAAATTCGAGAACATCACCGATAAAAGTCATGTGGCCGAGCAGCAGGGCTGGTGCACCGGCGCCACAATGGTGGATATTAATTCCGATGGCAGGGTCGACATTTACATTTGCCGCTCTGCAGACGGTAATCCCGAACGCAGAAAAAATCTGCTCTTTATCAACAACGGCGACCTCACATTCACAGAGAAGGCTGCAGAATATGGCCTGGCGGATGCCGGGTACTCAACGCAGGCCGGTTTCTTCGACTACGACAAAGATGGCGATCTCGACATGTTTCTGATTAACCATTCGCTTCAGCAATACACAGGCGGCGTTCACGAAATGACAAGCGTGAGGAGCCAGAAGAATCCCAACTTCGCCAGCAAGCTTTACAGGAACGATAACGGCCGGTTTTCCAATGTTAGCGATGAGGCCGGAATTATCTCCAACGTGCTCAGCTTTGGTTTGGGGCTTGCCATTGCCGATGTGAATAACGATGGCTGGCCCGATGTGCACGTATCTAACGATTTCAACGAGCCCGACTACCTGTTCATCAACAATCACGATGGCACTTTTTCGGAAAAGCTGAGCGAATGCATGGACCATATTTCCCTGTTTTCGATGGGTTCCGATTTTGCTGATTACAACAACGACGGGTACCAGGACCTTGTTACGCTCGACATGCTTCCGGAAGACAACAAGACCCAGAAAATGCACAGCGGCGCAGAGAACTTCGATAAAATGCAAATGCTGTTCAACCAGGGATTTTATTTTCAGTTCAGCCGCAACATGCTGCATAAAAATAACGGCGACGGAACATTCAGTGAAGTGGCGCAGTTGGCGGGTATTTCCAATACAGACTGGAGCTGGGCATCGCTGTTCTCCGATTTTGATAACGACGGGTATAAAGATCTTTTTGTATCCAACGGTTATGTAAAAGATTACACCGAGCTCGACTTTCTGAAGTACACGATGGATGAAACCATCAAGGCAAGAGCCGAAAACAAGAATGTGGCCACGAATGATTTCATAAAAAAAATGCCCACTATCCGCATTCCAAACTACATCTACCAGAATAACGGGAACGGAAGTTTTGTAAAGAGAACACGCGATTGGGGGCTCGACCAGGCGGGCGTTTCATCGGGAACAGCTTATGCCGATCTCGACAATGACGGCGATATGGACCTCGTCATCAACAACACCAATGAAGTAGCCGGTGTTTACAGGAACAATGAAGAGAAATTTTCAAGAAACAATTACCTGAAAGTAATTTTAAAAGGCGATGCAAAAAATTCTTCCGGAATAGGTGCGAAAATATATTTGCATTGCAAAGACAGTTTGTATTTCCAGGAGCAACAGCCGGTTCGCGGTTTTCAGTCGTCAATGGATCCCAGCCTGAACTTCGGGGTAGGTAAAAATCAAACTATCGACTCTGTGGTAGTCATTTGGCCGAACGACAAAATGCAGGTGCTGACAGGTGTAAAGGCAAACCAGGCGCTGACGCTTACCCTCGCCGATGCCAACGCAAACTGGACATATAATAATCAAAAGCCTGCTGAAAAGCTATTTGCCGAAGATTCCCTGGCATTCGTGCATCGTGAAAACCGATTCAATGATTTCAATACGCAGGCGCTGCTTCCCAATTATCTTTCGCGGCAGGGTCCCTGCATGGCAAAGGCCGATGTAAACAAAGACGGCAGGGAGGATATCTTCATCGGCGGTGCAAAGGGCCAGCCGGGGCAATTATTTATTCAATCGGCGAATGGAAAGTTTGTTGGTAAACAGCAACCGGCTGTTGCGAAAGATTCTTCCTGTGAAGATGTGGCCGCCGAATTTTTTGATGCAGATGGCGACGGTGATTTGGACCTTGCTGTTGGCAGCGGCGGGTATGAATTCAGTGAAAATGATCCGCTTCTTGAAGATCGGTTATACATCAACGATGGATCTGGAAATTTCAGTCGCAGGAAAGACGCTTTTGCGAAAACTTACATCAGCACCGGTTGCATACGTGCAGCAGATATCGATGGTGACGGCGACATTGATCTGTTTATTGGCGGAAGGCTGGTGCCGGGCAGGTATCCGGTTATCCCTGAAAGCAAACTATTCATCAACGACGGCAAGGGAAACTTTACGGATGGAACACAAACGGTAGCATCAGGATTGCAGCAAATAGGAATGGTGACCGACGCTTTGTGGACGGACCTCGACAACAACAGGCAACCCGATCTTATTGTGGTTGGCGAATGGATGCCCATAAAAGTTTTTATCAATAAAAACGGGACGCTGGAAGACGTTTCTTCCGCTTATATTAAGTTCCCGTCAAATGGATGGTGGAACGCGATACTTGCCGAAGATTTCGATGGCGATGGCGACAGCGACCTGGTGATTGGCAACCTCGGCAATAACGCGCAGTTCACTGCCAGCGAAAAAGAGCCGGCACGAATGTATTACAAGGATTTTGATGGAAACGGCTCCATCGATCCGATATTTTGTTATTACATCGACGGCGTTGAATATCCTGCTTTGTCGATGGATGATTTAACCGGGCAGTTGCCGGGCCTCAAAAAGAAATTCCTGAAATACAGTACGTACGCAACAGCCACTATAAACGACGTTCTCGACAAGGAAAACTTCCAGGATGCAAAGGTATTGACGGCGAACCTGTTGGCGACCACTTATCTGCAAAACGATGGACCTAATGGGTTCATGGTTAAAAAATTACCGGTTGAGGCGCAATACTCACCCGTTTACGCACTTGCTGCTGTGGATGCCAACAAAGATGGCAAGATGGATCTGGTAGCAGCCGGGAACAACATCTGGACAAGGATACGGTTCAGCAGGTATGACGCCAACCACGGTATGCTTTTTACCGGCGACGGAAAAGGCGGGTTTACTTATATGCCGCAATGGTCATCGGGCTTCAAATTACGCGGCGACATACGATCCTTGCAGCAGGTCGGCAACGATGAGCACACGCGCCTGATTTTTGGTATCAACGACTCTAAAACCAGGATATATAACCTGGAGAAATAGTGTAACTCAAAACAAGTATAAGACTGATGAAAGGTATTCTTTTGATGGCTGCATTGCTGGTTGCAGGAATTTCACTGTTCAGCCAGCAGGATGCAACAGTGCGCGAGTATTACAAAACGTTTAAAACGTACCCCTTTTCAGATCCCGATCCCGTACCAGAAGTGGGAAAAGTGTATCCCTATTTTCGTTTTGACGGCTACACCAATCAGGCGGTAAATAAAGAATGGAAAGTGGTTGAGCTGGAAAATGATTTTATCAAAGTAATGATCCTGCCGGAGATCGGCGGAAAAATATGGGCCGCGATTGAAAAGTCCACCGGAAAATCATTTGTGTATTACAACCATGTCGTCAAATTTCGTGATGTGGCCATGCGTGGTCCCTGGACGAGTGGCGGCATAGAAGCGAATTACGGCATCGTGGGCCATACGCCTAATTGTGCCACGCCGGTCGACTATGTTTCAATGAAAAAGCCTGATGGAAGTGTGAGCTGCGTGATTGGCGTGCTCGACCTGCTTACAAGAACAACGTGGAGGATAGATGTTAATTTGCCGAAAGACAAGGCTTACTTCACCACTTCCTCAACCTGGTACAATGCTTCAACATTCGAACAGCCTTATTATACCTGGATGAACACCGGCATCAAGTCGGCGGGCAACCTTCAGTTTATTTATCCCGGAACAAAATACATCGGCCATGCCGGCGAATACAGCGACTGGCCCATTGATAAACAGGGCCGCGACCTCTCGTATTATGAGAATAATAATTTCGGAGAATATAAATCGTACCATGTTTTTGGAAAATACACGGATTTTTTTGGAGGATATTATCATGATGAAGATTTTGGCATGGCCAGGTATTCAGCACGCGATGATAAGCCCGGCAAGAAAATTTGGATCTGGGGATTGTCTGACCAGGGCATGATATGGGAAGATTTGTTAACAGATGATGATGGGCAGTATGTAGAGGTACAGAGCGGAAGACTGTTCAACCAGCCGGCCGAGCGCAGTTCGTTCACGCCATTTAAGAACAAGGGATTTATTCCGAATACCACTGATCAATGGACGGAATACTGGTTCCCGGTGAAACAAACGAAAGGGTTTGTTGCAGCAAATAATTATGGATCGCTCAACGTAAAAAAATCCGGCGGCAGGCTGGTGGTTTATTTTTGTCCGGTTCAGCCGATCAATGATTCACTTGTTGTTAAAGAAGGCGATAAAATAGTTTATGCAAAGAAACTGAACCTGCAAACCTTGCAGGTGTTTGCCGATTCGATTGCGTATTCGGGTAATTATGAAAACTTAGAAGTTGAACTGGGAAATAACAAACTGAATTATGATGCCGCTCCCGATGCCGGGAGAATGTCGCGGCCGGTTCAGACGCCGAAAGATTTTGACTGGAACTCCCTTCAGGGTTTGCATCTGCAGGGAAGAGAGTTGATCAGGCAGCGGATGTATACGCCGGCAGAAGTGAAATTAAGAGAAGCGCTGAAAGCCGATCATAACTACCTGCCTGCGCTCGCCGACCTTTCTCTTCTGTTGTACAGGCAGATGAA
Organism: uncultured bacterium; assembly: GCA_966193805.1. GTDB lineage: Bacteria > Bacteroidota > Bacteroidia > Chitinophagales > Chitinophagaceae > Flavitalea. Next base: position 18,997 of record CBIGXK010000031.1, read on the forward strand.
ATATGAAGAGGCGCTCGAAATTGCAAAGAGAGCTTTATCTGTTGATACATATGATCCGCAGTCTAATTATTATTATGGATTGATCAATGAAGAGTTGGGAAAGACGATCGATGCGAAAGATGGTTTTGAAATTGCCACGCAATCTGCCGAATACAGAAG
>CBIGXK010000032.1:0-19123 GCA_966193805.1 uncultured bacterium
GGGCATCCATCGATATTAATGCCAACGCTTTCGCCGTGCGATTCACCAAAAATATTTACGCGGAATATGCGGCCGAAACTATTCATTGAAAAAAGTTAATACTTAAAAGTTAAAAGTTCACATTTGCGCCCAGGCTCTTCAATTTGTCATAAAAGTCGGGAAACGATTTGTTCACCGCTTCGGCATCGCCGATAACCGTTTCACCTTCCGCATTGAGCGCCGCCACCGCACAGGCCATGGCGATGCGGTGATCGTGATGGGAACGAACGCTCGCGCCCCTGATGGCGCTTCCCCCATGCACGCGCATGATGTCGTCGTCGAGCTCGACCAGTATGCCCATCTTGCCAAATTCTTCTTGCAAGGTTACGCCGCGGTTACTCTCTTTATGCGCCAGCCTGCTCACGCCTTTGATATAGCTGATGCCTTCGCAATACGAAGCAAGCGCCACGAGTGGCGGAAAAAGGTCGGGACAATCCGTTGCGTCGAAGCTGAAGGCCGTGAGCGGTGCCGGGCCGATAGTAACTGTATTTTCATCCACTGTAATGGCCGCGCCGCAATCGATCAGCGCCTTTAATATTTCTTTATCGGCCTGGGCAGATGCCTTATTCAATCCTTTTACCGTGATATTGCCAGCAATGGCACCGGCAACCAGCAGGAAGGCGCCTCCGCTCCAGTCGCCTTCCACAGTATATGTGGCCGGTTCAAGAAGGTTGCCGTTTTCTGCCGTATATCCGAATTTAAATGTTTCGTATTTGTGGTTCTCAACATCAACCCCAAATTTCTTCAGTACATCGAGCGTGAGATCGATGTACGGTTTGCTTTTCAGATCGTTCACTTTTATTTCAACATCGCGGGCGCCGGCTGCGGCATAGGCCATCAGCAGACCCGTGAGAAACTGTGAGCTCAGCGAGCCGTCGATCTCGATATTCGCGGGCTTCAATGGCCCCCTGATCGTAATCGGCAAAAAGCCATTATTCGATTGTATGGATATGCCAAGCTTAGGAAATATTTCATCAAAAAAATGCATCGGCCTCTTCAGCAGGCTTCCCGTGCCTTCGATGACCAGTTCGTCGGAACTCAACGCTGCAAGCGGAGTGAACATACGAATGCCGAGACCGCTCTCACCGCAGTTGAGCGAAGCAGATACCGGACGCACACCTTTGCTTTCTATAACAATTTCTTCGTTGGTTTTGCCCACCACTTCCGCGCCCAGGCGCGAAATCACCTCCAGTGCCGCCAGGTCATCGTTGGAGGATCCGGGGTTATGGATGGTGGTTGTTCCCTTTGCCAAAAGCGCGGCTGCGCAGGCGCGCTGCATCGAACTCTTTGAGGCCGGCGCCTGTATGGCTCCTTCAACCAGTGAAGGATAAATCGTTACTTGCATTGCTCGATCATTTTCTCCAGTTCGTCTATTGAAATTCGATGTACCGCGGCGTCGCCGATATTGTTCAGCAAAATATAATTCATCGCTCCGCTGTCTTTCTTCTTATCCATCTTCAACACTTTAAATACTTCTTTCGTATCTGCTTCCGCGGCAACCGGCAACCCGTACTTCTTCAACAAGGCAATCACCCGGTCCGTTTCTTTAAAGCCATTTATTTTTTCCGACAGCCGGCAGGCCATCACCATACCTACGGCCACCGCGTGCCCGTGCGGAATGTTTAATTTCGTTTCGATGGCATGCCCCCAGGTATGGCCAAAGTTCAGCAGTTTCCTTTCTCCTTTTTCAAATTCGTCATTCATGACAACCCGGAATTTTATTTCCGCGTTGCGCTTTATCAGTGCGTTGAGATGGGCCTGTTTGCTCCGATAGGTGTCAACTGAATTTTTTTCAAGCTCATTGAACAAAGCCGTATCCTTGATGCAGGCATGCTTAATGATTTCTGCAAAACCGTTGATCCATTCGCTCTGCGGCAGTGTAGAGAGAAATGAGCTGTCGTACAGTAAAAAGTCCGGCTGCCTGATCGTGCCCACCAGGTTTTTATATGGGCCCACGTCAACCCCGTTTTTTCCACCGATGGATGCATCCACCATGGCCAGCAGCGAAACAGGCACAAAACCAAAACGCAGCCCCCGCATGTATATCGATGCGGCATAGCCGCTAAGATCCGTGACAACACCGCCACCCACTCCCACGATCGTGAATTTCCTGTCGGCTTCGAGCTGAATCAATTGTGTAACGATCGAATCAACCGTTGCCTGGGTTTTATTGGCCTCACCGGGAGTTATCACGATCACCCTTCGGTTATCGAATCTATTCCTGTGCCCGGCAATGATATTTTCATCGGTGATGAATATGGTGGTTGCGGGATCAGCAATTTCATCAATCATGCCGAAGCCGGCGTTGAAATAGCAGGTGGTTGATTTATTGGAGAAGGAGAATTGTTTTTGTTGCATGTAGGTGTGATGGGGAATAGGCAATGGGCAGTGGGCAATGGGCAATTATTTGGTTGGCCAAACTCCCTACTCCCTACTCCCCATTGCCTATTGCCAATTCGCTAGCTGTTCATAATCTTATTCTGATGATTGATGCTCTCCATGTGCACGGCGTCAAAGTATTTCGTGATGAACTCACGGGTGAGGCCGAGGTTGTCGCCTTTCTTATATGCCTTCTCCAGAATTTCGTTCCAGCGGTTGGTTTGAAGGATGGTGATGTCATTGTTCTTTTTGAATTCACCGATCTTATCAGCAATCTTCATACGCTGACCGAGCAATTGCAGCAGCTCATCATCGAGATGATTGATCTGCTGTCTTAATTTTTCAAGCGCCTGGTGGTAAGCTTCCGAATTAATATCTTCCTTGCGCCAAACGATCAAGTCGAGCATTTCGGCGAGCTTTTCGGGCGTAACCTGCTGCTTGGCATCGCTCCATGCATTGTCGGGATCTATGTGACTTTCGATCATCAGACCGTCGAAGTCGAGGTCGATGGCTTTCTGCGCAACATCCATCAGAATGTCTCTTCGTCCGCAGATGTGGGAAGGATCGTTGATGATCATCATCTCGGGATTGCGGCGTTTCATTTCAATGGCAAGGTGCCACATCGGCGCATTGCGGTACTCTGTATTTCCGTAAGAAGAAAAACCACGGTGTATAAGGCCGATGTTTTTTATGCCGGCCTTCGCCACTCTTTCTACCGCGCCTGTCCACAATTCCAGATCGGGGTTGATGGGATTTTTGATGAGCACCGGTACGTTTGCTCCGCGAAGTGCATCTGCCACTTCCTGCACGCTAAACGGGTTGACGGTTGTTCTGGCTCCTATCCATAAAATATCTATATCGAAATGCAGTGCATCTTCTACCTGTTGGCCGGTGGCCACTTCCACGGCCAAAGGGAGGCCGGTGACTTTTCGCGCCTGCTGCAACCAGGGCAGGCCCTTTGTGCCGATGCCTTCAAAGCTGCCCGGACGTGTGCGGGGTTTCCATATACCGGCACGCAGGGCATCTACTTTACCGGTTTTGGCCAATCGTGTTGCAGTTTCAATTACCTGCGTTTCAGTTTCAGCGCTGCAGGGGCCCGAAATGATGAGGGGCCTCTTTGCCCATACCTTCTCAATGCCTGCACCGCTGGTTAATGTTTGTTCCATTGTTATATTAAAATTGTTGTTTGTTTTGTTACAACTCCCTACTACCCTCTACCCACTACCTATTCGCCTCATTCATCCTGATCCTTCTTCCCCTGTAGTTCTTTCCGTCAATCGCGCGGATCATTTTGTGCGCCGCACCCCTTTCTATCTCTATCCAGCTATTCATCTCTTTCATATCTATTCTGCCCAGCACATCCTTGCTGAGGTCGCTCATGTCGAGAATAAACTGCAGGAAGCTCGCCTTGTAAAAGCCATCCTTGGTACCAAGGTTCACGAACAGTTTGGTCGAGTCGCCGTTGCCGCCATACTCCCTTCCCCTCGTGTCGCGCCTTCTGTCGCCGCCAAAGGTCCTCGCCTCTTGCCTGTCCCACGGCTGCCGCACGCGTTCCCTCACGTTCAGGTCCTCGGCGTTTTCATAATATTTCAGGAACCTGTTGAATTCCATGGCTGCAACACGTTTCAAAACTTCTTCCTTGCTGATGTCCGCAAATTTTTCCTCGAGCATCGGCACATAGCTTTCGTAACCACCGTGACTGATATCTGCAGCCAGCAGCTTATCCATGAAATTGAAGAACTGCTTGCGGCAAACGTCCTTTCCCGCCGGGATCTCCAGCTTATGAAAGGGAGACTGCACCATTCTTTCAATCTGTTTCAGCTTTCCTATTTCGCGGGAGTGAACGATTGACATGCATATGCCGGTGAGCCCGGCACGCCCTGTTCTTCCACTCCTGTGTGTGTACACTTCCACATCGTCGGGCAGTTCATAATTGATGACGTGCGTGATGCCCTGAACGTCGATGCCGCGCGCGGCAACATCGGTCGCGATGAGTAATTGGAGCGTCTTGTCCCGGAAGTCGCCCATCACCTTGTCGCGCTGCTGCTGCGTGAGGTCGCCATGCAGCGCATCTATGTCGTAGCCTTCGCGCGTCAGCTTTTCGGCGATCGACTGCGCATCGGCTTTCGTACGCGTGAAAACGATCCCGTAGATGCCGGGATTGAAATCTATCAGCCGCTTCAGTGTTTCATAGCGGTGCTGCGCATTCGTAATGTAATATTGGTGGTCAATGTTTTTATTCGCTGTATTCACCTTGCCCACCGTCACTTCCACCGGGCTCTTCATGTACTTTTTGCTTACGCGGCGTATCTCGGGAGGCATGGTTGCGCTGAACAGCCACGTCGAATCTCTTTGCGGTGTGTTTTGGAGGATGAATTCTATGTCGTCCTGGAATCCCATGTTCAGCATTTCATCGGCCTCATCCAGCACCACGTATTGTATCTGTCCAAGGTCAATCGCTTTTCTTTCTATCAGGTCTATCAGCCTGCCGGGTGTGGCCACAACAATGTGCACACCTCTTTTCAGTTCCCTGATTTGTGAGCCGATTGGTGTACCGCCATAAACGGCAAGTATTTGTACTTTCGGAATAAACTTTTTAAATGATTCAATCTCGTTTACGATCTGCATGCACAATTCACGGGTAGGGCATACCACCAGTGCCTGTGGATGTCTCTTCTCCGCATCCAGCAGATGCAGCAGAGGAAGACCAAAGGCGGCAGTTTTTCCAGTACCGGTCTGGGCCAAACCCACAAGATCCTTCGTACCACTGATTAATACAGGTATAGCCTGTTCCTGTATTGGTGTGGGTTGAGTAAATCCCAACGAATCGGTCGCCTGAACCAGCCTGGAATCTAAACCTAACCCTTCAAATGTCGTCATATATATCTTTTAAATTTTTCGCAAAGGTACCTTATTTCAGTATCTTCCTTATCTTATTGGCATTCACTATCAATTCGGCCAAATAGCTCTCATTTTCCTTTTCCAGGCAGCTTTTGAATTTCCTGAGCTGCGAAATATGTTCATTGAGCACATCCAGTATATTTTCCCTGTTCTGCATGAAGATCTGCACCCACATCGCGGGGTTACTTTTTGCGAGCCTCACGGTGCTCTCAAACCCCGCGCTGGCCATCGCAAAAATCGTGTCTTCTTCCTTTTCTTTCTCTAAAACGGTGTTTGCCAGCGCGAACGAAGTGATGTGTGATATGTGGCTCACATACGCCGCGTGAATGTCGTGCGATGCCGCATCCATGTAGAGGATGGTCATTCCGAGTTTGCGGTACAGGTCCTCCACCATTTCCACTGCGCTGCCAGCAGACTGCTCCTTACCGGTGATGACGGTAACTTTCCCGTGAAATGCATTGCGAACCGCGGCTTCGGGACCGCTGTATTCGGTTCCCCACATCGGGTGGGTAGAAACAAACCTGCCTCTTTTCGGATGAGCGGCCACTGCGTTAAGGATCGTTTCCTTGGTGGAACTTACATCCATCACCACCTGGTTGTCTACAAGGTCGAGCAGGCGGGGCAGCAACTCTTCGGTAGAATGTACCGGTATCGCCACTATCACCAGGTCTGCCGCAGCAACGGCTTCTTCGAGTTCCGCCGTTTCATCAACAAGCCTCAGCTCCACCGCCTTTTTGCGGTGCTCCTCGCTGGCTTCCACGCCTATTACTTTGGAGGCAACGCCGAGCTCCCGCAGCGCAAGCGCCATGGAGCCTCCTATTAATCCGATACCGATTATTGCGACAATCATGCCTTTATTTTTTGAACCCTTTTTATGGCCATGTTTAATTTTTCTTCTGTTGTGCAGAGACTTATCCTGATGTATTGTTCCCCCGCCGATCCGAATATTCCGCCGGGCGTTATGAATACGTTCGTTTCGTATAGCAGTTCATCACTCAGTGCATACCCGTCTTTATACGCCACCGGAACCTTCGCCCACACAAACAATCCCGCCTGCCCGGGCGCCGCCTTGCAGTTGATGGCGTTTAATAATTCCATCACCAGCTTCTTCCGCTCTCCATAGGTTTCATTCAGTTGCAGGTGCCAGTCTTTACCAAGCTGCAGGGCCTTTGCCGCCGCGAGCTGCAGGGGCAGGAACATGCCGCTGTCCATATTGGATTTAAACCTGAGCACATCATCAATCACCTGCTTCGCGCCGCATAGTGCGCCAATCCGCCAGCCGGCCATGTTGTGCGACTTGCTCAAAGAATTGAGTTCGACCGCAACTTCTTTTGCGCCTTCGACGGAGAGAATGCTCACCGGCGCGTCGTTCAAAATGAAACTGTATGGATTATCATGACACACCAAAATCTTATTTTTCTTCGCAAAGCGCACGATCTGTTCAAACAATTCTTTATCCGGCAACTGCCCGGTTGGCATGTGCGGATAGTTGACGAACATCAGCTTCAGCTTTTTATTAGCAGATGCCAGTTGCTGCAGTTGTTGAAAATCTGGCTTCCAGTTATTTTGTTCGGTCAGTTCATAACTGATACATTCACCGCCCGCCAGTTTTACCGCGCTGCTGTAGGTAGGATAACCGGGGTTGGGCACCAAAACCTGGTCGCCGCTTTCGAGGTACGTCATGCAAATGTGCATGATGCCTTCTTTGGAACCGATCAGCGGCAGGATCTCGGTTTCCGGGTCAAGATCAACTGCATACCATGTCCTGTACCACGAAGCAAATGCGTTTCGCAACGCGGGCACACCCTTGTATCCCTGGTATCCATGCGCCGAAGGAGATGCTGCCTCCTCCTGTAAGGTGTGGATCACATCAGGATGCGGCGGCAAATCCGGACTGCCGATGCCGAGATTGATAATATCCTTCCCTTCGCTATTCAGCTTTGCAATTTCGCGCAGCTTTTGTGAGAAGTAATATTCGCCGATGCCGTTGAGACGTTGAGAGGTCGTCATGTTTGACTAAGTTAAAAGTGAAAACTTAAAAGTTAAAAGTGACAGGTTTTGAAAGCATACTATTGCCAGACCAATGATACATAGCTCAGGTTTTAAGTTTTCAGTTTTTTAATAGGTTTCTCCTTTGCGATACACGCCGTATACCTTTAGATCTTCGGTGACCGGCCTGATGTCATCGATCACTTTTTCAAATTGTTCCACGCTGTCAAATTCCATATCCGCATGAAATGAATATTGCCAGTCGCTGCCGGGTATGGGAAAGCTTTGCAGCTTGCTCAAATTAATGCCCATTTCAGCAATTCTTGTCAGTACTCTTGCAAGGCTTCCTTTCGAATGGTCGGTGTGGAAGTTTACACTTGCCTTATTGGCATCTTCAATCGCCTCATGCACTTTTTGCGGCTGAAGAATAAGGAACCGTGTATAGTTATTCTTCATCGTCTGGATATTGGGGGCAATCACCTCCAGTTCGAATAATTCGGCTGCGAGCCTGCTGGCTATCGCGGCAATGTGTTTGCTTTTGTGCTGGTGCACCAGTTTTGCGCTCAGTGCGGTGTCTTCCGTTTCCACCAATTTCCAGCTATGCTTGTCGAGGTATTCGAGGCACTGCTGTATGGCCATGTGATGCGAATGCACCTCGCGGATGTCGTTGAGCGTAACGCCGCGGTTCACCATGAGATGCTGCCGGATCTGGAGGTACACCTCACCCACTATGGTAAGTCCGCTTTTCTGCAGGAGGTTGTAATTTGGAAGGATGCTTCCTGCAATTGAATTTTCGATGGCCATTACGCCGCCGGTACTCTCTTTCGGGTTGGCGGCGATTTTTACGACCTCCCTGAAGGTTGCACAGGGGATCACTTCTACCCCATCGCCAAAAAAATTCCGGGCCGCAGCCTGGTGAAAGCTGCCTTCATATCCCTGGATAGAGACCTTGCCCGTGGGAAATGGCTTTTTTGCCACTGGCGACTTGATGTCTTTTTTCATCCGTTTGTGTTCCTTACATGTTATAATGCAAGAATCCCGGCTCGAAGCCGGGATTCTTTATGTTAAATCAATTTATTTCGTTTTAACCAAAGCTTTCCCGGCTACTTGCTAAAGTAGAAGTAAAAATAAAAGAAGGGGAAAGACTTGGTTGTGATCATTGCGGGGACAAAAATAATCGACGAAGGCGAAATGTCAAAAAAAATTTACAATGAAGCGCCAGCGACGGGAAATGGGAGACGGTTTTAACTTTTAACTTTTACGTTTTCATATCTCTAACCTCTTCATGATGGCGTCGTTGATCTTTCGGAAGAGGTGAAACGGCTTGTACACCCGCCAGTTATCAATCTCCATCGTCTCGATATAACGGTTCAGCTTTGCCTGTGTAAATTCACTCCGGGTTTGCTCTGGCATATTCAGGCAAACGATCCATCCGTTCTCATCGGTTACCTCTTCAAACCATTCATAATAATATTCCTTATCGCTGCTGTGAAAATTCAAAACATTCTCCGCAACGAAGATGAAGTTATAGATGCCTTCCGCCATGAACTTATCGGCCACCTCGCGTTTCAGGTTCATGATGTCGTTCTCGATGGCATCGTTCCCTTCCCCGATTAATTCGATAATTACGTACCGCTCGTCGTAGTCCGCTATCAGCACCTTGAGGTACATCGTCCTGGAATCGAAATCATCCCATTGAGGGTGGATGTAGTAGTTGTAGATGGTTTGTGAAAATTCAAATTCAGAGTACGCCCTTCCATAGAATGGTGACCGCTCATCTTCTTCACTCACATACAAATGCCGCCAGTTATAAAATGGTTCAATATCATGCATCACTTTTAAATTGTCGCTGCAGGCAAGTTACCACCTTCCCTCAGCCAATTCAAAATATTTTTGCCTGTATAACCAAAAAAAAAGGCCCGAAAAACCGGGCCCTTTTCGCATATTTTTTTTATTATTATTGAACGAGAATTTTCTTCAGGTATATTTCTTTGCTGTCGTTGTTCAACACCTTCACCATGTACATTCCCTTGGAAAGAGAAGAGCTGATTCTCACCTCGCTAGTCTGGTAGCCGTCATAAACGCTTACTGATTTATCGGACACCATTCTGCCGGCGACATCTATAAGCTGTACATTATATTTTCCCGATTCTTTATTCTGAAAAGTTATCCTGAACGAACTGTTTTTAACGGGATTGGGAAACACGGATATTTTTTCCTGCACAACCATTTGCTCATCCTTTTTCAGCTCCGTTTGGAAAAGCAATCTTTCATTCGCGAGGTCCGAAGTGTTGTATAACTGTTCGGTTGATGTAATGGCTGTTGCTTCCCAGCTTTCAGGATCAACGGTGTAATAAGCCGTGAGATAGTTCGCGCTGCTTAAAATAATTTTACCTTTTTCATCCACTACAGCGCCATTGGTGGTAAATCCTTCCGGCAGCTCTTTTATTTTCGAGATGAATGTTGCGATTCGTGTTTGCAGATCTATTTTGAATACATGATTAAGGGCGGATATCACATATAAATTTCCACTTGCGTCTGCAAGCATGTCGCCGCCCCAACTGGTATTGGCGTCATGAACGGAAATTTCTCCGTTTTCAGGCGCGTCGGTCACAGCGCCAAGGTCGGATATGACTGGGTTTTTTCCGGTGGTAAAAGTGACGAGATGCATGCCATCGTTGCTCATCGCATAACCATTACCGTCAGCCGCGATCACCATCCGTGTTACCTGGTTGGCCTCGGATTCGATATCGCTGGTCTCCACAAAATTTTCATGCTGGAAAAGATAAACTGAAGGCACCGAGCCGTTCAGGTCCATGTACCTGAGTTGGTTAATAAACAGCGGGGCGAAGTACAGCCTGTTTTGCTTTCTGTCGTAGGCACATGCCGCCGACAGTCCGGCGAACGGTTGCTTTTGGCTGTCGCTCGCCGAGTCATTTTTCATCATGAAAGCGACGGACCTTGCCGACCTTCCATCAAACACATTGTATGCGGGAACGTTTTTATCGAATATGGTTTTTACCACACTTCCATTGTCGAGACTGATCTGTTTCACTTCAGTCCATTGAACACCACCAATAACTTTACTGGTAATTGCGTAGGCATTATTCGCGGTATTCTGTGACATCCCGAGGAGGGGACCCGCCAGCAGTAGCACGTTGGCCAAAACTCTGATCATCATAAGCAGCCTTTGGTTTATAGGGATTAGATTTCGTTAACCAGAAACGTCAGCAGTATGGTCAGTAGTATATCGGCCGCAAGATTGATTTACCGGGAAGTTGATTCCACTGCTTTCTTCACGCTGCCGTACCGCAGCAACAGTTGCCTTGCCTTTTCGTGGTCCGAGATTCCGGCCCCCGACATTACCATTTTTGTTCCTCGTTCTATCAGCTTTGAATTCGTCAACTGCATGTTAACCATCCTGTTGCCTTCGACCCTTCCGATAAGGATCATTACTGAAGTGGAGATCATGTTCAACACAAGCTTCTGCGCCGTGCCACTTTTCATACGCGTGCTTCCGGTAACAAATTCCGGGCCGACTATAAGCTCGATTGGAAAATCTGCGAATTTTAATAAGGGACTTCCGGGGTTCGATACAATGCCCGCGGTGGTGATATTATTTGCCTGGCACTGGCGGAGTGCGCCGATCACATAAGGCGTTCGGCCACTGGAGGCGATGCCTATTACCACGTCCTTGTCGCAGACGTTGAATTCCTGCAGATCTTTCCATCCCTGTTCTTCATCGTCCTCTGCATTTTCAATGGAATTCTGAATGGCGCGGTCGCCGCCGGCAATTACACCCACTACGATGCCCGGCTCCATGCCATAGGTAGGTGGTATTTCGCTGGCGTCGAGAATGCCGAGCCGGCCGCTTGTTCCGGCGCCAATGTAAAACAGCCGGCCACCGGCCAGGATGCGGTCGGCGATGAGGCTCACCAGCGGTTCTATTGACGGGATGGCTTTTTGCACGGCCAGCGGCACCTGTTGGTCCTCGCGGTTCATGTTGGTCAACAGCTCGTTGACGGACATTTTATCGAGGTCGTTGTAGTTGGAGGGTTGTTCCGTAATGGTTATAAATTCTGCCACGTATTAAAAGGTTATATGTTTACTTAGTTAAAGGTTGATTGTGTCCACCCCCGGCGCTTCGCGCCACCTCCGCCAGCGGGGGAAACATCTCCCGTCTCCTCTCTCCGTCTTCCGTCTTCCGTCTTCCGTCTCCTCTCTCCCGTCTCACGCCCCCCGATAATACTCCACCAGCCCCTCCATCGGGTTCTTCAGGATCCTGCCCGGCTGCAGGCCATAGCATCCACATAAATCCAATACCACATCCCTGAAGTGATACGCTACACCTCCGTTGAAATGTACGGGATACTTTCGACTTTCGCGGTAGCCGCCAATGTGAACATAGAAAAAATCATTCAGCCCATCCTCTATTATGTTCTCTATCATGTAATGCCCCCGGTTGTCGCCCAAAAACCTGGCAAAACCCGCCAGGTAGCGGTTGGGCAGCGGCTGGTGATACACATGCTCCAATATCTCCGAATCATTGGTTTTATAGGTCTCTTCGAACTTTTCTTTCAGGTCTTTTTCGAATATTTCATAGAGGTAGTGCTGGATCACCTTTTTTCCCAGGTACGCTCCCGACCCTTCATCACCCAGCACATAGCCCAGCCCCGGTATGTTCCTCACGATTTTTTTTCCATTGTAATAACAGGAATTGCTGCCCGTACCCAGGATGCAGGCAATGCCCGGCTGGTGGTGACAAAGTGCCCGGGCGGCAGCCAGCAGATCGATATCGACCGTCACCTTTGCGCCGGGGAAAATCGCCTCCAGCACCTTTTTTGTTCTTTTCCGATTTTCAGGGTTCTTGTTGCCCGTCCCGTAAAAATGAACCTCACCGGGAAATTTGTTCTTCATCTGGATCAGCAGCTCCTTCCTGATGAGTTCCTCCATTTGCCGGGGCGTCAGGAAGTAGGGGCTCATGCCTTGCGTAAACCAGGTGTATTTTTTCCCGCCGTCAACGAAACACCACTCACATTTGGTTGCTCCGCTGTCGGCTATGAGTATAGACATAGGCGCGAAGGTAAAATTCACATTTGGAAATTAATTAAGAACTTCGCCGCTCTGTAAGCAAAATACAAGTACTCGACACGATGAAAAAATCACAGGCCTGGTTACCATTGGGATTTGCGGTAATATTGATCCTGGGCATGATAACCGGCTACAAGCTGAGGGAAAGAATGCCTGCCACACAGGGATTTTTCCAAAGCAGCAGGGGCTCCTCCATCCAGGAGGCGATCGACCTAATCCGCATGAATTACGTGGATCCCATATCCACCGACAGTCTCGCCCAGGATGCGATCGAGGCTATGCTCACCCATCTCGACCCACATTCCATCTACATACCAGCCAGGTATGTTCAACAGGTAAACGAGGACCTGCAGGGTAACTTCGAAGGTATAGGCGTAGAGTTCCAGATCATCAGGGATACCGTCAACGTGGTCAACGTGCTGCCCGGCGGCCCCAGCGAAAAGGCAGGTGTGAAGACAGGCGACAAATTTCTGAAAGTGGGCGATTCGATCGTTGCGGGCAACGGCATCACTTCCGAAAGGATCAAAAACCTTTTGCGCGGTCCGGGCGAAAGCATCGCGAACGTTACCGTGCTAACCGGCAACACAACGCGCCAGATAAGCATCTCAAGAGGCATGATCCCCCTTTACTCGGTGGATGCGGCCTATATGATGGACGATACCACCGGTTTCATCCACCTGAACAAATTCTCGGGCACCAGCTATGAAGAATGTATGGAAGCCTTTGAAAAGCTGAAGAAAAAAGGCATGAAGAAACTCATCTTCGACCTTCGCGATAACGGAGGGGGCATCCTCGGCGAGGCGGTGGACATATCCGACGAATTCCTGGACCAGGACAAGCTCATCGTTTATACAAAGGGTCAAAAGCAACCCAAAGTGGAGTACAACTGCAAAAGGCCGGGACAGTTTGAAGTGGGGCGCCTTGTAGTGCTGGTGAACGAAGGCTCGGCTTCGGCGAGCGAGGTGGTGGCAGGCGCCATACAGGACTGGGACCGTGGCATCATCGTTGGCCGCCGCACGTTCGGCAAAGGACTGGTGCAGGAACAATACGACCTCAGCGGCGGCGCAGCTTTACGGCTCACTGTTGCCCGTTATTACACGCCGGCGGGGCGCAGCATCCAGAAATCGTACGAAAACGGCCGAACCGCTTACAACGAAGAGGTGCTGGAAAGATTTCATAATGGAGAGGTAACCCACCGCGATACGGCGACTGCTTCCCGGGGCGCCGCCTTCAAAACCAATGGAGGAAGAACGGTTTACGCGGGGGGTGGCATTACGCCCGACATCTTCGTACCCTATGACACCGCTGCTTTTAACAGCGATGTTTCACTCCTGTTTGCCAACCAGCGGTTCGGGAAGTTTATATATGAATATTACATGGCGCGTAAAGCTTATTTTGATGGCTTTAAAGGTCCCGCCGATTTCTACCAGCGCTTTAACGCAAACCCGGCGACCTGGGAAAGCCTGCGGGGGTATCTTTCCGGTAGCAGCATCACGATGCCGACACTGTCGGAAGCAGATAAGGAGGAGCTGAATAAACGCGTAAAAACCTGGATGGCCAGACAGATCTGGGGCATGCCAGGTTATTACGAGGTAAGCAACATGTATGACCTTACGGTTAAGAAGGCACGTGAGTCAAATCTGACCCTGACGCCTTGAGTTCTTTCATTTCCATTTTGTAAGAGATGATCAGACCCGTTCCGCCGCCAATCGCTATCAGCGCAAAGTAAAGTGCCTCATTGTCATCATTCCTCGAGAAGTACTGGTCGAATATATACGCCAGGAACAGACCTACACCGGCCCCTACGAGGAGGAGGCCCCATTTCAGGTTGCGGTAGGGCTCTGGGTTGCGCCGCACATTCTTGGGGTTCATGCCCTTGTCGATCATCGCCAGATTTTCCTTCTTGTTCAGGTAAACGATCCCGAAAACCATTGCAAAAAGGCCGAGAGGTACGAGGATCGGGATTAAGAGTTCGCCATTCATAATTGTATTTTTTTGCTTTTTAAGATTGTCTTCTGGAATATCTGACTATCGCTTTCCCGGGCAGGTTACACTATTTTAGAAATAATTTACCGATTTAGTTACTTTGTATTGTAACCTGATGTGCGATTTCGTGGTCATACCATATAATAATGAACGCCGGGACAACTGATAGTGAAATAATCGCCAGGGTCTTAAATGGTGAATACCAGCTCTTTGCGGAGCTGGTGAAGCGTTATCAAAATTTCGTGTTCACTATCGCATTAAAATATACTCCCGGGCGGGAAGACGCCGAAGAAATTGCACAGGACGTTTTTGTAAAAGCTTACAAGGCACTAAAGGATTTCAGAGGAGATTCGAAGTTCAGCACCTGGCTCTATTCCATCGTCAATTCAACGGCGATCACATTTTTGAGGAAAAAGAAGCTCGAAACACATTCGCTCGACAGGGAGCAGGTATTTGAGATGGCCGACAACCAGGTGTCGAATACAGATGCGAATGCAGTTGAGCGAAAGTCGAAGGTGGCCATGGTGACGAAAGCCATCGCGTTGCTCAGTCCCGACGACGCAAGGCTGATTACGCTGTTTTATAAAGCGGAACAAAGCCTGGAAGAGATAAGCAGGATACTGAACATGGAAACGAATACCGTAAAAGTGAAACTGCACAGGGCAAGAACAAGACTGAAGGAAAAAATGGAAAAACATTTTATGCAAGAGGTAAAAGATTTGACCTATTAAATTTAAAATGGAAACATGCAAACGCCAACCAACATAGAAGAAACACTGTGGAACTACATCGATGGTTCCATGGAAGACCGTGAGCTGGACTTTGTGGAAGAACTGATCCGCACCAACCAGGAATGGCGACAGAAGTATGCGGAAATGATGGAGATGCACCAGGTGCTGCAAGACGACATCGATCTCGAACACCCTTCATTGCGCTTCACACAAAATGTGATGGAAGAAATTTCCAGGCTGTACATAACACCCGCCACCGGCAACTACATCAATAAGAACATCATCAGGGGTATCGGGTTGTTTTTTCTCATCACTATCGCGGGGCTGATCGTGTACATTTTCGGACAGATCGACTGGGCGCAGCCCTCCACCGGCGTGCTCGATGATGTACAGGAAAAGTCAGTAAGCTGGGGAAATATATTCAGCGGCACCTATGTGAATGTGTTCATCATGGTGAATATCGTTCTCGGCCTGATGCTGTTGGACATGTACCTCAGAATGAAAAAAGCGAAGTTTAAAAATCAAAAACCATCGCTGTAAATTGGTTTTGTTTAACTAACATCATTCTTTAAACTTCTTTTTCAACTCCATCAGTTTCGACTGAAACGCATTCATTGGCTCCTGTTTTGGCGTTTTGAAAGACGAATGGGATGGTCCTTCTTTTTTTGCCTGCGGCTTAGTTGCCGCATTATTTTTTAATGAAAGAGAAATTCTCTTTCGCGCCGCATCCACTTCAGTAACGGTAACCATCAAGCGCTGTTGAAGTTTCACCACCTGGTTCGGATCACTGATATAAGTGTTGCTCATCTGTGAAATGTGCAGCAGGCCGTCTTGCTTCACGCCAATATCAACAAAGGCCCCGAAATTGGTGATGTTCGTAACAATGCCGGGAACGGTCATTCCGGGCTTTACATCCTCTATCGACTTGATCGTATCATCAAACCTGAATTCTTCTGCTTTTTCGCGCGGGTCGCGGCCGGGTTTTTCGAGCTCCTTCACAATATCTTCGATGGTGAACTCGCCCACTGTTTCGGTGACGTATTTTTTCCTGTCAATTTTTTTGCGCAACGCCGGGTCACCTATCAAATCTTTAACCGAGCAGTTCAGGTCCTTAGCCATCGCTTCCACCACAAAATAACTTTCGGGATGAACGGCGCTATTGTCGAGCGGATTCTGCGAACCGGGTATTCTCATAAAACCTGCCGACTGTTCAAAGCTTTTAGGGCCCATCAGCGCCACCTTCCTGATCTCTTCGCGTGAACGGTAGGGACCATTCTTTTGCCGGTAGTCAACAATATTTTTTGCGAGCGTTGAACTCAAACCCGAAATATATCCGAGCAGGTGCCTGCTCGCGGTATTCACGTCAACACCCACATGGTTCACGCAGCTTTCCACCACTTTGTCGAGCTGCTCCTTCAGCCGCGCCTGGTTGACGTCGTGTTGATATTGCCCTACTCCAATGGATTTTGCATCGATCTTTACCAGCTCGCTCAGCGGATCGAGCAACCGCCGGCCGATACTGATGGCGCCCCGAACGGTAACATCCTTGTCAGGAAATTCCTCGCGGGCCACTTCCGATGCAGAATAAATGGAGGCGCCGCTTTCGTTCACCATGAAAACGCTCACTGGCCCGCCAAATTCGATCCTTCTTACCAATTGTTCTGTTTCCCTGCCTGCCGTGCCGTTGCCGATGCCGATGGCTTCAATATTGAATTTATCCACCATTTTTTTAATATCGGCTGTTGCAGTGGCAGCTTCATTTTGGGGTGGGTGGGGAAAGATAGTGGTATAGTGCAAAAAGGAGCCTTGTTCATCAAGACATACCACCTTGCATCCTGTTCTGAAACCCGGATCGATCGCCATCACGCGTTTCGATCCCAACGGGGATGCAAGGAGCAACTGGCGCAGGTTCTCCGCAAAAACTTTGATGGCCTCTTCGTCGGCAGCATTTTTCCCGGCCAGCCTGAACTCATTTTCAATTGAAGATTTCAGCAGGCGCTCGTAACCGTCTTCGACCGCCGTTGCTACCTGCTGTGCCGCAGCATTATTTCCTTTTACGAATAGCGTTTTCAGTGCGTCGAAAGCGGTTTCCTTGTCGATACCGATATCCATGGTAAGGTATCCTTCCTTTTCGCCGCGCCTGATGGCAAGCATGCGGTGAGAGGGGCACGCGGCAAAAGGCTCACTGAATTCGAAATAGTCGCGGTACTTCTGCGCCTCTTCGGCTTCTTTTTTCGATTTGAGCACTTTGGAAGTGATCACCGCCTTTGACGTGAACAACTGCCTGATGCTGTTGCGTGCCTGTTCATTTTCGGCCACCCATTCTGCGATGATGTCGCGCGCACCCTGCAGCGCTTCTTCTTTCGTTGCGACTTGTTCATTGATGAATTTCGCGGCCTCAGTACCTATGTCTATGTTGTTTTGTGCGAAGATGGTGGAAGCGAGCGGCTCAAGCCCTTTTTCGATCGCTGCCGATGCCTTCGTTTTCCTTTTCGGTTTGAAGGGAAGGTAAATATCCTCGATCTCTGTGGACTCAAAGCTGTTTTCGATACGCGACTTCAATTCGGTTGTTAACTTGCCTGCCGCTTCGATAGTTTTCAGTATGGTTTCCTTTCGTTTATCGAGTTCATTGAAGTAAGCGATCTTTTCCACCACGTCGTTGATCTTCACTTCGTCGAGATTGCCCGTCGCCTCTTTCCGGTATCTCGCCATGAAGGGAACGGTGGCGCCTTCCTGGCTCAACTGGTACACGTTTTCCACCTGTTTCACACTGACGCCCTGCTGCTCCGCTATCTTCTGAATATATCTTTTTTCCATGGTGCGCGAATGTACAACTTCAAAGGTTTGATTAATCACTAAATTGCGGCGATGGATATCAAAAACAGCATACTGGAAACGATCGGCCACACCCCGCTCATCAGGCTGAATAAAATTACGAAAGAGCTTCCCTGCACCGTTGCCGCAAAGGTGGAATATTTCAATCCCGGTCATTCGGCAAAGGACCGCATGGCCATCAAAATGGTGGAGGTAGCGGAGAAGGAAGGAAAAATAAAGCCCGGCGGAACGATAATAGAATGTACATCGGGAAATACCGGAATGGGACTGGCGCTGGCTGCAAGCGTAAGGGGATATAAATGCATTTTCACGACAACCGATAAACAATCGAAAGAAAAGCTCGACATCCTTCGTTCGATGGGCGCCGAAGTGATCGTGTGCCCAACCGATGTGGCGCCGGAAGATCCCCGCTCTTATTATTCAATTGCAAGAAAGCTGGCCAGTGAAATCCCCAATTCATTTCACTCGAACCAATACGACAATCTTGCAAACAGGCTGGCACATTATGAAACCACCGGTCCCGAAATATGGCAGCAGACAGACGGGAAGGTGACGCACCTGGTGGTAGCTACAGGAACAGGGGGAACCATCACAGGCACAGCACAATTTCTAAAAGAAAAAAATCCTGCGGTGCAGGCATGGGCGATGGATCCGTACGGCTCGCTGCTCACGAAATATTTCTACACCGGCCAGCTCGACATGAACGAGGTGCATCCCTACATCACTGAAGGCATTGGAGAAGATTTTGTGCCGATGAATTATGACATGCAGTATATTGATGCGTTCATGCAGGTGACGGATAAAGATGCCGCGCTGATGGCGAGAAGACTTGCTAAAGAAGAAGGATTGTTTTGCGGATATTCTGCCGGCACAGCAATACAGGGATTATTGCAAATGAAAGACAGGTTGAAAAAAGATGATTTGGTTGTTGTAATATTACACGACCATGGCAGCAGGTATGTTGGAAAAATATACAGCGACGACTGGATGCGCGAGAAGGGGTTTTTGTGAGGGCACGGGAGACGGCAATGGGCAATAGGCAATAGGCAATGGGCAATCGGGAAAGGAAAATCAATAATATTAAATTGAATCAAGGAGAAAATATTCTCCTCCCTGATGAACCGCAATATTCCACTTTTAACTTTTAAGTTTTAAGTTTTAACTTAACAACC
>CBIGXK010000033.1:0-19046 GCA_966193805.1 uncultured bacterium
CTCATTAACTAGTGCGCCTTTTGCATTGATATGCATTATATAGATGCCTTTCTGTAAGGTGAAACCGCGCATCGCATCATTTCATTGCAGGCGTGGAGAGAAGCACCTTATTACTGTGAGGAAGACCGTGCGGTGCTGGAATTTACAGAGGTGCTCACAAAGCTTCCTCCTGACGAAAGCAGCGAGCATATTCACGATAAGCTGAATAAATATTTTTCCAAACAGGAGATTGCAAATCTCACACTCGCCGTCATCACCATAAATTCCTGGAACAGGCTCGTAAGATCGTTTGGCCCCGTAGCCGGTTCTTACAAACCAAAGAATGCGGCTGTTGAGCATGCGTAACAGGTTTTATGAGTAATGCATAACTTTAGCGGAAACAATTCCGCATGATCACATTTATTGGAACAGGCTTGCTCGGCACCAACTTTACGCGTGCGCTGCTAACGAAAGGCAAAAAGGTACAGGTATGGAACAGAACGTTTGAAAGGGCGAAAGCTTTGGAAGCATTCGGCGCGAAAGCGTTTGAGAAGGTGGAGGATGCTGTGAAGGGATCGGAGCGGATTCATGTGACGCTTTCTGATGACCAGTCGGTTGATGATGTGCTTGCAAAAGCGGCGGCCGGTTTGCAACAGGGCGCCATCATCATCGATCACACCACTACATCGGTGCCAGGCGCTGCAAAGCGTTCGGCATATTGGAAAGAAAAAGGATTTCACTACATACATGCACCCGTGTTCATGGGACCCGGAAACGCACTGGCCGGAACCGGTACCATGATGGTATCCGGCGACCCGCAGGTGATCAACACGCTGGGGCCCGAGCTTTCGGCTATGACCGGGAAGTTGTGGAACCTTGGCACGCAGCCTGAAAAGGCGGCGGCCATCAAATTGCTGGGCAACCTGTTCCATATTGGCTTGATGGGCGCAATAACGGACATGCTCACACTGGCACGTTCATTAGACATCGATATCGCAGAGCTCGGTCCGCTGATGGAGGTCGTGAATCCATCGGGCGTAACACAAACGCGATTGAAAAAAATTGCCAGTAACACCTTCGATGAAGCATCATGGGAACTTAACATGGCCCGTAAAGATGCGAGGCTGATGATGGAACAGGCGTCATCAACAAAACAACATCTTATCTCCATTTCTGCTGTTGCAAAAAAGATGGATGCATGGCTCGAAAAGGGTCGTGCAAAATCAGACTGCACAATCATTTCAGGCGATCCAACAGTCAATTAATCAATCTGATGCGACATTATCTTCAGCATTTTCCCGAATAATTTTTTTATTATTTCGCGATCATTTGTTATTGTTGTGTTAAGAAAACAATTGTTGTGAGATAGAAACTCCTCTAGTAGCCAGGTAGGTTTTTGCCTTCTTTTTGTTTTCTCTATTCCCCGACTTCCCTTTACTGCAGCCCCCGACACTCCCTTTACCGTGTTCACATGTTCGTTCACTTATAAACGGGGTAATTATGCTAAAGAATTATTTTGCAGTGGTATTGTGTGTGCTGCTGTCTTCGGGCGCCTGGGCGCAGGTGTCAAAATCCGGTAAAGTAACCAACCGGGCCGACGGCTCACCGTTGCAGGGAGTGAGTGTTACCGTAAAAGGTACCACAACCGGAACTTCAACTGACGCACAGGGAAATTTTACCATCCAGGTTCCCAGCGAGGAATCTGTTCTTGTTTTTACTTATACCGGTTATGATCCGGTAGAACTATCGGCCTCATCGGCCACTATTCAAAATGTTACCATGGCCGCTGCCGCCAATGCACTCAGCGAGGTGGTGGTTATCGGTTACGGTACGGCGCGCAAGTCGGAACTCACGGGCGCCGTGGCTTCCATCAAAGCGGAATCTATAACCGACAAGCCGGTGGTCAACATCACCCAGGCCCTGCAGGGTAAGATTGCGGGCGTGGAAGTGAGCATCAACAGCAACGCTCCCGGCTATGGCGCGAAGGTGCGCGTTCGCGGTATTGGCTCCATCAATTCCAGCCTCGATCCTACCTACGTAATAGATGGAGTGATTGGTGTTGATCCGAATTCAATCAGTCCGTACGACGTGGCATCAATGGAAGTGCTGAAAGATGCGGCCGCAACATCCATATTCGGAGCACGCGGCGCCAACGGCGTGATTATCGTGACCACCAAGCGCGGCATACGTAACGACACGCGTCTTACGTACGATGCCAACGTCAATGTGGTTGAACTGACACGCCACCTGCCCACGCTGAATGCGCAGCAGTTCATTGATATTTATAACCAGTCTTACGCCAACGGCAAAAACTTCGATCCGAACGGAGCCGAGCAGGTACCGCCCGTTCGACTCAATCACGAGGACCTGCCGTTGCTTTTCGACGAAAACGATCAGCCGCTGTATAACACCAATTGGGAAAAAGAAACGTACAAGCCCGCGATTTCGCATAGTCACAACATCAACCTGCAGGGTGGCAGCGATAAATCACTGTACAGTTTGAGCGCCGGCTACCAGGATCAAAACGGGTTGATGATCAACTCGTGGTTCAAGCGCTACAACGTTCGGTTCACGATGGACAACGACGTTACCAAATGGTTGAAGATCGGTGGCGCCGTGAACCTTATACGTTCCACGCAACGCGTAGTATCCGATGCTAATGGTGCGCTCAACGTGCCGCGCATGGTTTCGGAAGAAGTGCCCATCGTGCCGGTGAAATATCCCGATGGCAGTTGGGCCGGAAATTTCGATATCGCCGGCCTCGAAGGCGGACCGAATCCTGTTCACACTTCGGAAAATCGTTATACGCTTAATAACCTGACGGCAGGATTAGGTAATGTGTACCTTGATTTCATCATAAGCGACGAGTTGGATTTTAAATCCGACTTCGGCTTCATGGCAGCAAATAATAAAAACAACTTTTATTCTGCCACCGACCTTCCTCACCTTTCGCAAGACCAGGGCGGTGTGGCCAGCATCCGCGCCAATACGTTCAACTACTGGCAAACAGAAAATTACCTCACGTGGAAACACGAACTGCCCGGAAATTCACGAATGACGGTGCTGGCAGGAGCTTCGTGGCAAAGGCAGCTTTCGGAGGGCAGTTTCGTAGAGGCCCAGAATTTCACCGACGACCTGCTGCAGTATAATTACCTGCAGGCAGGCGCGCTCAAGAGCCAGGCGCAGAGTGACTACCAGCAGAGCTCACTCAATTCGTACTATGCGCGTGTGATGTTCGATCTCGTCGGCAAGTTCAACTTCACCGCTTCCGGCCGTTACGACGGATCATCACGCCTCGGCTCGAATCAGAAGTACGACTTCTTTCCTGCTATCGGTGCGGCATGGCGGCTGTCTGAAGAAGATTTCATGGCCAGCAGCAAGTTGTTCAGCAATGTAAAGATCCGCGCCAGCTACGGCGCCGTGGGCAACCAGGAAATTGGTAACTACCAGTCGCTGGCACAAATACAACCGGGTACCACGGTTATTGGCGGAGCACTTGCTACGATATTCTATCCGCAATACCTCGGTAACCCGAATTTGAAGTGGGAAAAATCATGGCAGGGCGATGTGGGTTTGGAATTCAGCATGTTCAACGGAAGGGTCAGCGGCGAAATTGATTACTACAACCGCGTTACGCGCGACCTGCTGCTGCAGGCGCCGATCGCGTGGTCGAACGGACAGAACAATTCGAATGTTACCCGCAACGTCGGCAGGGTGCGCAATGCAGGGATTGAAGTGGGTATCAATACCGAAAACATCAAAACAGCGAATTTTTCCTGGAACACCACGTTCCTCTTCGCTTCAAACAAGAATACAGTGCTGGCGCTCAATGAAGGCAACGCCGACATCTTCCCCGGTCCCAATTTCCTCGGTCAGAACTATGTGATCCGCGTGGGCGAACCGCTGGGTTCTTTTTATGGCATGACACGCCTCGGAACATACAGCGACAAAGAAGCCGCAGAGGCTGCCGAGCACGGACTGCATGTGGGCGACCGCAAATATGTGTATAATGAAGATGGCAGTAATTATTACAGCATTATCGGCAGGGCCTATCCGAAATGGACAGGAACCTTCAACAGCAAGATGGCGCTGGGTAATTTCGACTTTGAATTTGACATCCGGTTTGTGATGGGCGTGAATGTGGGCGCCAACTTCAAACATTCCGTTGAAGACAGGCAAACGATAGCGAACAGTTTAACCACTGTGTTGAATGGCTGGACACCGGAGAACCAGAACACGATGATCTCGCAGGTGCGCAATTATAAGTATGCACAGGATTCGCATTTCGACACATGGTGGGTGGAAGACGGTTCCTTTGTGCGCGGACAAAATTTCATCCTTGGATATAATTTCGGGAAGAATATTTTGAGCCGCCTTCATTTGGAAAAAGCCAGGGTGTATGCCAGCGTGCAGAACCTGTTTTTGATCACAGACTATTCCGGTTATGATCCGGAGGTGGATACGTTTATGTCGGGCTATGGCCAGAACTCGAACTTCTCACAGAATCTTGATTTCTTTTCCTATCCGAGACCAAGAACGTGGAACCTGGGCCTGAACATTACATTATAATCCATCGGAAAATCTAAAACACAAGTACAATGAAATCATTAAAATATACAGCGCTGATGCTAATGACCCTGGGACTTTCCTGCACGAAATTCCTGGAAGAAAAACCCAGGACGTTTCTCACGCCGGAAACCGAGGCGACCAGCCTTAAAGATGCCCGCGCTTTCGCCGATGCGCCTTACGAAAGGCTGCACGGATTGCTTAACGGCCAGAGCGGCTCCTACGGGGGAAACACGTATAATTTGTTAGAATTTTTAACCGGCAAGGCCAATTCGGACCTCGGTCAAACGGGCTACGTGAATTTTCAGACACTCTCTTATAACGAAACGTCTTTCTATGTGGATACATGGTGGCAGCGGATGTACCTGGGTATTGGCGCCGCCAACCTTGCACTGGCTTCTATTCCTAAGGTCGAAGCCCCCGGGCTCACGGACGAGGTTCGCACGAATATGCTTGCCGAGGTGCACACATTGAGGGCACTGTTTTATTTCTACCTGGTACGTCTCTATGGCGCCGTACCGTTGGTCACTTCTGTACCCGCCACGCTGGATAGCGTGAAGCCGGCGCGTGTGGATGCAAAGACCATTTACGACGAGGTGATCATTCCCGACCTGCTGACCGCAGAGGCGAGTACGCTGCCATGGAAGGATGTTTCCGGCAGGGTAAGCATGGGCGCAGTGAAGGCGTTGCTCGCCGACGTGTACCTGACGTATGCCGGCCAGGCGATTAACGGAGGCGAGGCGGCGTATGCTGAATCCGCAAAACGTTCGCTGGAAGTGGTTCAGAACGGCGGTTATACACTTTTTGACGACTACACCGATATGATCGACCCCGCAAATAAGAACACGGGTGGCTTCATTCTCCAGGTCCAGTATGCGGCGTCACAGAACGTGAACAATCCGTTGACGGCGCTAACCATTCCCAACTTCTCCGGCATTTCCAAGTATTCGGATGAGTATGGATCGGTTTGGCCCACCAATGAATTCATCGCGTCTTATCCTGCCGGCGACAAACGCGTGGAAGAAAAGCAGTTTTACTTCTCCGAGTATCCCGCGATCAACGGTTCCGGTATCAAAACTTTCGATCATAAATACATCTACAAGTATTTTGATGTGAATGCGGTGACCAATACCGCGAAGTCTGACCTGAATTTCACCATTTACAGGCTGGCCGATGTGATGCTGATGTATGCCGAGGCATCCAACAGGGCAGAGGGAGGTCCCAACGCTACCGCCATCGATTATGTGAACCAGATCAGGGAACGAGCCGACCTGGGCGACATCGGTTCAATGAGCCAGCAGGCTTTCGAGGAAGAAGTGTGGTCGCAGCGGTATTTCGAACTTGCCTTTGAAAATAAAATGTGGTTCGACATCATCCGTACCCGCAAGGTGCGCAACGACCTCACCGGTAATTTCGATGACTTCGTTGGCCATGCAAGAACGATCGGCGGCACATTCAGTGAGAAAAACCTGCTGCTGCCGATACCGAAACAGGAATCTGACGTCAATCCCAACCTGTTACCTAATAACCCGGGATTCTAATAATTTGTTTAGCAAAAATGTAAAGGCCCTGCTCTGCGGGGCCTTTTTCGCCAGCATTATTTGTATCGGTTTAAAATTCTCGTTTTAAATTAGACAATGAATCGAAGAGAAATCATTAAGGGCCTCGCCATTCTTCCATTGGCGGGCGCCGCACCCGTTCCTTCAGTTTACGCGGGCCGTGAACAGCCACCTAAGCGCAAAGGCATCTATGAAAAACTCGGCGTGCGTCCCATTATCAATGGGCGTGGAACCATCACCGTTATAGGCGGCTGCCGCATGCTGCCGGAGGTGGAGCAGGCCATGCAGGAGGCCACGCTCGATTATGTGTCGATAGATGAATTAATGGATGCGGCCGGGCAGAAACTGGCCGAACTTACAGGGGCCGAGTGGGGGATGGTTACCGCAGGCGCCACCGCGGCGCTGATACTGGCCACCACGGGCGTTGTAACCGGCGGCGACCCCGATAAGCTTTGGCAACTTCCCGACCTCACCGGCATGAAGAATGAAGTGATCATTCCAAAATATTCGTGGACAGCTTATGAATCTGCCGTTCGGGGAGTGGGAGTGAAGATGATCACGGTGGAAACGAAAGAAGAGCTTGAAGCTGCGCTGGGACCCAACACGGCAATGGTACTGGTGCTTGCCGGCCGGCGGTCCATGAACGGTCCGCTTTCCGTAAAAGAAATTGCATCGCTCACAAAGCCGCGTGGCGTTCCCATCCTGGTGGATGCGGCTGCCGAAGGCTTGCCATTGCCTAATCCGCATTTGTCGCTTGGCGCCGACCTGGTGGCCTACAGCGGCGGAAAATATCTTGCCGGCCCGCAATGCGCCGGGCTGTTGATAGGCCGCAAAGATCTCATCAAAGCAGCATGGGTAACCAGCGCACCACATCACGGGTTTGGCCGTGGTTATAAAGTTGGACGTGAAGAAGTACTCGGCATGCTTGCCGGCGTGGAAATGTGGATGAAACGCGACCACGAAAAGGAAATAAAGACCTGGACGAAGAGACTCGAATATATTGCCGGCAAACTGAAAAAAATCGACGGGCTAACGCTCGACATAGAACAGCCTAAGCCCGCAGAATTATCGAATCCAAGTCCCTCGCTTCATGTGAAATGGGACACCGCGCGTATACCTATGACCGGTAGTGAGGTAGAGCAACTGCTCTGGGAGGGTGAACCGCGCATCGCGGTGAGCGGCATGGGAAGTTTTCTGCCGTTTCCTCCCAACCAAAGACCGACCATCATGATCAACACTTCGCAATTGAATGCCGGTGAAGAAAAAATCATTGCCGACAGGGTGTTTGAGGTGCTGTCAAATCCAAAGCCGTCACAAAAAACGCTTGCTGCTCCCGCGTCTGACCTTACCGGTGAGTGGGACGTTGAAATGAAATTTGCAGCAGGAACGGCGCACCATCGGTTTTCGCTATTTCAAAAAGAAAATGCGATAACGGGCACGCATCATGGAACACTCGTGCCACGCGAGGTGGCGGGAACGATTTCAGGAAATGAGATTTTGCTGCGCAGCTTTTATAAAGAAAACGGTGTACGCTTGAGTTTTGAATTTACCGGAACCATGAATGGTGCCAACGCCATGGGTGGAAAATTAAGCCTGAGTGAATATGGAATGGCGGAGTGGCTGGCTAAGCGCAAATAAAAATTGGCGACAGGCAAAACTGCCCGCCGCCAATCTTTTTCATGCAACTGAAGTCGAATTTAAAAATCAGGATCGCCCGGTGTATTGGGGTTGTTGTCTCTTTCTGAGAATGGATACGGGAAGAAATTCCGTTTGCGTTCCGACAATGGCCTGTCGAACCTCCTCATGTCTTCCAGTTTCTGACCGCTCATGAACATTTCAATGCAGCGCTGGCGATATATTTCTGTCAGTATCTCCTCTTTTGTTGTGCCTGCGAATCCGGCCAGGCCGGCGCCCACTCCATAAATGTCGTCGGCGGGTTCTTTGGTAATTACCTTATCCAGTTCAATGATCGCATCGGGCAGCATATCCTGGCGCGCCAGCGCTTCGGCCCTGATCAGCAACATTTCGCCGGGCAGGTAGAATGGTACGGCGCTGGTGCCGGCATCAAAAAATCCTTTGATGCGATGACGCGGTGGCGTTGTTGGATTGATGCCGATGTAAAACGGCACGCGCTGATCATTGAGGTCGGGTGCAAGAGCGGGTGGCAGTCCCATTGTTGAATCGATTGGCTGATACACGTTGTTGGTGGAGGTTGCCGATTCAAACACGGGGTTCTGGGTAGTTTCCTCAAACGCTATTTGTGATTTTACTGACAGGTCAACCATTCCTGCGGCTGTATAAGCTGCAGGATAATCGCCCGCATAAAGTGAATAGCGCGCCTTCAACGCATACAGCGTATTCAGGATGTCTACGTCTGCGGGCAACCTGCCCAGTATCGTGGCGCCCGGCGGATTTGCCGTCACCAACGCAATGGCGTCGTCTATGACAGTAATGGCCTTCTTGAATCCATCGAGGCGCGGGATGAAGCTTACGTCGGGTCCTATCGATCCGGGAATGTTTTCCCACAGCATCGACATATTTCCGAGCGACAGCGCCTTGAAGATGGACGCGAATCCAATGAGCCCGCTGGCGGTTGACGGATCGTTAAGGCCGTTCGCATAGTTGATCACGAGGTCTGCATCGTAGATGATCTTGTTGCTTTTTGTCCATACGTTGAGCAGTACGGTGTTGGTGGCATCGATGGCGCTACCGCCTGTCCATAGCTGCAACTCGCCGATGTTACCGGCGTTGCGCAGGTCGAGTTCATTGGTCACGAAACCATTTGCGTCTATCAATGCGTAGAGCGAGCTTCCCGCGCCTGCCGAATAAACACGCTGGAGGCCGAGGGCAACGGCAGATGCTGCTCTTTCCGAAGCAAACACCTGGTCCTCTGTGGGCTGATTGGGATTGACAAACTCTTTTTTGCACGCCGAGAACAGGAGGGCGGTAACCACGGCATATTTTGATATAGATGATTTAATAGTCATAATAGATTTTTTTAGATAATTAGAATTTTGCGGATAATCCGATGCTGAAGGTTCTCGGAATGGGTGTCGATCCAAAGTCGATTCCTCTCAGGAGGGTGCTTTGTCCGCCCGAGTTTACTTCAGGATCATATCCTTTATAATTATCGAATGAAATCAGGTTACGTCCGCTGGCAGTGATCGTCAGGTCATTCAATCCCTTCAACCTGCCGAACCGGTAAGAAAGCGCCACTTCGCGCAGTTTCACGAACGATCCGTCGTCAACTCTCCATTCTTCAACAGCATACACGCCGCTGATGTAACCACGGGGCAGCTTACCGAGGTGTTCCTGTTCGGCCACTTCACCGTTGCCCACGCCCTGCCGGGTTCTCCAGTCGGCATTCCATACATCCACACCCTGCACGGCATCCAACTGAATGCGCAGGTCAAAGTTTTTGTAGCTCAGCTCGTTCACCAGGCTTCCGGTGTAATCGGGGTTCGGGTCGCCCACAATTTTACGGAGGGTGGTGGCCCCGGTAGCCGGGGGATCGTTGGTGTCAACTGTATAACTTAATACGCTGGTCTGTGTTCCCTTGGCGATCTGGGGGATCTCTCCTTTTACGAGCATGCTGCCATCGGGGTTCCGGGCGAAGAACGTTCCATAGAAAATGCCGATGGGCTGTCCTTCGATAATGGCCACTGGTGCGCCCGCGTTGGTAGAGAAGAGAGCCAACTGCTGGCCAATGTCCACTGCCTTGTTCCTGTTTCGGTTGTAGATGGCAGTTATGTTCCAGTTGAGGTCCTTGTTACGCACAGGATTTACGGTGAGCACCAGTTCGATGCCTTTGTTTTCGAGCGAACCGATATTGTCGAGCAGGCTCGTAAAGCCCGTAGTGGGGGCAATGACGCGACTGAGCAACAACGATTTTACTTTCTTGATGTAATAGTTGAACTGAACACAGTTCCTCTCGTTAAAAAAGCCGAGGTCTGGAACGAACTGCTGGTCTTCCTGACGCTGCGGCTTCTCGTTCTATTTGGCAAGCTGCGTGTAGGGAAAGAGTGAGGTCCTGCCGAGGTAGGGAGTAAGATTATAATTGTTGAACCTGTCGTATGCGCCAATTCCTGTAAGGTTGCCCGACTGACCGTAGGCCGCCCGGATCTTGAACAGATTCCACCATGACGACTGCCAGAATTCGGTTCCGGAGATCACATAGCTTCCGCTCGCCTTTCCGTACACCTGGTTGCGTTGGTCCTCACCGAATACAGAGGAGCCGTCAACTCTTATGGCGCCGGTTAAGAACAGGTTGTTTTTGAATTTGAAATTTTGCTGCAGGTAAACGCCCGAGATCGAAATTTCACTTCTGCTGTCCGAAGGAGGCAGGATGGTACTGGCTCCGCCCACCGTTTGCACGGCGGGTGCAAGGCCCCGTCCGCTGGCGAGCAGGTACTGGTTCCTTTCGTATTGTACGGAATAACCTGCCTGGGTAACCGAGATCAGGTCGTCGGTAATATCAAACTGGTAGCTCGCGCTGAGGTCGTGGTTGATCTGGAAGAATTCGTTGCTTGCAGCGCTCGCATAACCGTTCTGGGTTTCGCCGCCACCAAAAAACGCCGAATTGACGTTATACGCATACGGCGGAAAGAAAGTCGTTCCTTTCTGGCTGTAATTGTCCAGGCCCAGCGTGTAATTGATATTGAAATTTTTGAAAGGATTTATTTTCAACGTAGCGTTGGCCAGAATACGATTGGTTATCTGTCTTTGTTTGAAGTCTTCGATGATGGACACCGGGTTAACGCGTCCCCTTTCTCCCACCGCCATCAGGTTGCCCACGGCGTCGCGCCGCCAGATATCATGGAAATTACCAATGATGTTGATGGCGTTGATCGGCGAATAAAAGGAGTTGCCATCAGGTTTTTCGTCGGCATCGCTGTTGACGTAATTAATGCCTACCGAGGCCGACAGCCATTTGTTGAAATGCTGGTCGATGTTGGCGCGGACACTGTACCGCTGGTAATCTGTGTTTTTTATGATGCCCTGGTTCTTAAGATAGGCAGCCGAGAGATAGTATTTGGTTTGTTCACTTCCGCCGCTTACCGATACGTTGTTGTCGGTTCCCAGGGCAGTTCTGAAAATATAATCATTGTAATCGTAGCGCGTAACCGGTGTGGTGTTGGTGGGAAGTGCACCGGCAACAACGCTGATAATATCCTGTGTCAATTCATCCGGCGTGCCGCCGAACTTTGTAGGAGCGTGGTTTACCGCCACTTTTTTCCGCAGTGAGTTCACCATAAAATTGGTGGAGAAGGTCACCTGCGGTGCGCCTGTCCGTCCTTTCTTGGTGAATATCTGTATCACGCCCGCATTCGCGCGTGAGCCATAGATCGCGGCAGCAGCGGCGCCATTCAACACCTCGATGCGTTCGATGTCGGCGGGGTTGATGTCCACCAGCCTGTTCTGACCGATCGATCCCACGAAATTGTCGCCACCGTAGCTTGTATTGGTAACGCGGTTGGTAGCGTTATTTACGATGATGCCATCTACAATATATAAAGGCTCGGAAGATGAATTAATGGAACTGATGCCACGCAGCCGCACCGAGATGCCGCCTGCGGGATCGCCGGAGTTCTGGATGATTTGCGCTCCTGCTGTTTTTCCCTGCAGTGCCTGCAGTGCATTGGTAGATGCGCCTTTTGTAAGGTCTTCCGCAGAGACCGAACTGATAAAGTTACCCAGTTGCCGTTTGGTTGTACCAACGTTTGTGCCGGTAACGATCACTTCATCCAGACCGGTAGCATCATTTACCAGTTCTGCATTTACTGTGTACGATGAGGCGCTGCCCACCTGTAAACGCTCTTCGCGGGTTCTGAACCCAACGCCGGTGAACTGCACGGTGTAGGACCCGGGTTGAAGATTTGCATTCAGCACAAAACTGCCGTTTGTGGCCGTAGCCGTGGCAAAATTTGTGTTTTTGACGGTAACGGTAATGCCGGGCACTCCATTTCCGCCGATGTCGCTAACGGTACCGCTTATGCGCACCTGCGCGGCCGAGCTGAAAGCGAGCAGCAGCAAGCAGACGAAATGAAAGACCAGCGTCTTTGCCATTTTTTGTTTCAGGAAAATTTTCATACAAACATGTTTTGGAATTTGGTTAAATGACTTCGATGCCTGATTGGTGATAAGCCTCAAGGGCCGGATGATTGGGAGGTACCTCGGTTATGAGTGTTTGAATTTGCGAAACCGGGCATACCTGTATTTTCTGTTGCGTATTTAATTTTTCTGCGATGGAAAGCACCACCACGCGGTCGGAAGATTCTATGATGGCCCTTTTTACCTGCGCCACTTCATAATCGTTATCCGTGAGTCCGTGTTCCACATCGAGTGCGTTAACGCCGAGGAAGCAGAGGTCGGCGTTGAAGGTTTTGATTTTCGTTATGGCTTCTCCTCCCACCGTTATCTGTGAATTTCTCGCGATGCGGTCGCCGATGAGGATCACTTCAAGATGGGGATGCTGCAGGTATTCGAACGCCGCCTGAATGCTGCCGGTGATAAATGTTGCCTTCAGCGTTTCCGGAAGCAGCCTTGCCATTTCGAGAATAGTGGTACCGCCGGTGGTGTGGATATACATGCCATCTTTGATCAGTGCAATCGCTTTGTGGGCGATCGTCTTTTTTTCTTCGAGTGAATAAATGTCTGTGTGCTTAAACGAATTACGGAAAGAGTTCGAAAGGGCGCCGCCATGCACTTTCACCAACTTGCCTTTTTTCGACAGTTCGATGAGGTCGCGGCGTACGGTGTCTTCCGACACTTTGATCACCCCGCTGAGATCGCCTATCAACACCTTGTTGTGCAGGTTTACTTCATGAAGGATCAGTTCCTGGCGTTCTCTCTTAAGCATGCATTTGTTAGATTGGTAGCCAAATTTGCACTATTTTTCACTAAATCCTGCAAAAAATTGCAGGAAAAATTTACAAAGCTGCAAGATATTGCAAGATAGGAGGCTACTTCCAAGGCTTATATTCACCCACAATGGCAGTGACGGCCTGGTTGAGCAGGGCGAAAAAAATAAAGATGGCGGCGGCATTCACCCTGCCGAGGCGGTACACGAGGAAGGCGGTGATCATGAACAGTACCAATTTGAAAATGAGCAGCAGCGGCTGGCGCAACCGGGTTTTCGACCGGGGTGCCGCAAAAATGCCCCACAGGACGGCTGCGCCTGCGGGCGTGGCAATTGCGAGAATGTATTTGAAAACGTTATCATCGGAAGTATGGTATCCCCAATATCCGAGCAACACAAGCATGGCGATCTCGACAAGAAAAGCCAGCAGCGAATTTATCATCCTGATTTTCTCCATAGCATACACCGTTCGCGGGAAATTACGAACTTCAGGTAAATCTCCTCTGCCATGGATCAGCGAATCATCAACCTCTTCGATGAATACACCCACAAGCCATTAAAACGTAATGAATTCATTAACCGCCTTGTAAAGCTAACGGGGAGCATGGCTGCGGCAATGGCCGTTCTGCCGATGCTCGAAGTGAATTACGCCAATGCGCAAGTGGTCTCCGAACTGGACGATGACATCATCACCGAAGATGTCACTTATCCCGGCGATGACACCACGATGAAAGGTTATCTCGCGCGGCCAAAGGCAAATGGTAAATATGGCGCGGTGGTGGTGATTCACGAAAACAGGGGATTAAACCCGCACATAAAGGATGTTGCCAGAAGAGTGGCAAAGGCCGGGTTCGTTGCGCTGGCGCCTGATGCGCTTTCTTCGTCGGGAGGCACGTCTGCCAATGAAGACGAGGCACGCGAGCTGATAGGCAAGCTGGACAAAAATAAAAACCTCGATAATTTTCTCAAGGGTGTGCAGTATGCCGGTTCACGCAATGAGTCGAATGGTAAAACGGGTTGCGTGGGATTTTGCTGGGGCGGGGGAATGGCGAACCAGCTTGCGGTTCACGATCCTCAACTGAAAGCCGCCGTTGCTTTTTACGGACGGCAGCCCGCAAAAGAAGAAGCGGCAAAAATAAAGGCGCATCTCCAGTTGCACTATGGTTCGCTCGATGAAAGAGTGAACGAGGGCATTCCTGCATATGAAGATGCGCTGAAAGCGGCAGGTGTACAATACGAGTTGTTCATGTATGAAGGTGCGCAGCACGCGTTTCACAACGATACTGCCCCAACGCGATACAATGAAGCCGCTGCAAAGCAAGCGTGGGAACGAACGATCAGGTTGTTCCGCGAAACGCTCGCATAGCTGCTTTAATGATTGATCAGCCTCCAGGCGCCTTCACTGTAACGTGCGCCGATGTCGGGATTTCTTTCAACAATACGGTCGATTAAGTCGCGTTCACTTTCGTTGAGTTCAACATCGAGTGCGCCGATATTTTCCACGAGGTATTTTCTTCTTTTCGTTCCCGGTATCGGTATCATGTCGTCGCCCTGTGCCAACACCCATGCCAGCGCAAGTTGAGCCGGCGTGCATCTCTTTTGCAGCGCGAATGCCGCGAATTCCGCAACAAGATGCTGGTTGTTTACAAAGTGCTGGTCATTGAAGCGCGGCACCGTACGGCGAAAATCATTCTTCGGCAATTCTTCAACATTTGTGATGGTTGCGGTGATCAGTCCTCTTGCTAACGGACTGTACGGAATGAAGGTAATTCCCAGCTCGCGTATGGTGGGCAGAATTTCTTTTTCCACGTCTCTCGTCAAAATCGAATATTCACTCTGCAGCGCGGCGATGGGATGAACCGCGTGTGCCTTCCTGATCGAAGCGGCAGACGCTTCAGAGAGTCCGAGGTATCTTACCTTTCCTTCTTTCACCAGGTCTGCCATGGCGCCCACTGTGTCTTCGACCGGCACGTTCGCATCCAGCCGGTGCGCATAATAAAGGTCTATGGTTTCGATCCGTAATCGTTTAAGACTTAGCTCTACGGCTTTTTTTATGTGCGCCGGGGTTACGTCCAGATAGTTTGTGCCATCTTCACGCCACTGAAATCCAAATTTTGTTGCGATGAATACTTTATCGCGGTTCGGCACGAGCACACGCGAAACAAGCTCTTCATTGGCGCCCTTTCCATACATGTCGGCGGTGTCCCAAAAATTCACTCCGAGTTGAATGGCTTCTTCGAGCGTGGCTATCGATTCTTTGTCGTTAACGGTGCCATAAGCGTGGCTCATACCCATACATCCTAAACCGATGGCAGACAGATGCTCACCGGTGTTTCCCAGTTTTCTATACTTCATACAATTGAATTTATTACACGAAGGTACAGGTTAATTAAAATGCGGTGGCACGCCCGCAACAATCGCCGTTTACAATCCGATCTCTGTGATATCGGTTCCGGGTTTGAGGTGATGAACATGTATGCCCAGCTTCTCGGCTTCGGGAAAATTGGCGAGCGTGTCGTCGATGAACAGGGTTTCATCCGCTTTCAGGTTGTTGTCGCTCAGCACCAGCCTGAATATATCGGCGCCGGGCTTGCGCATCTTCACAGTGTGGGAGTAGTAAACTTTTTCAAAGAGGTCTTCGATGTAAACGCCTTCGTCGCGGTACAGCCGTGCCCTGTATTCGATGTGGTGGATAGAGTTGGTGTTACTGAGCAGGAAGGTGCGGTATTTTGTTTTGATTCTTTTCAGCAGGGCGATGCGCGCGGGAGGGAAGTCGAGCAGCAGCGCGTTCCACGCGGCGATGATCTGTTCTTCTTCAAGGGGTTTGCCGACGAGCTTTTGTATGCCGGTAATAAATTCTGCATCTGTCAGCATCCCCGTTTCATATTTTTCAAAAAAATCTGTGATGTGGTGCTGGCTGATATGGTCTAAAAAGTTGTTCAGGCCCAATAATTGAAATGCTTCTTCGGTTTTTTTAAAATCGATGTTCAGGATCACGCCGCCGAGATCGAAGATGACATTTTTGATGTTTTGCATAGATAAATTTGATGTTTCAATTTTTTTCATTCGGTAAAAATATAATTTAGTTGAATGGCAGATGTCACGTTAAAAGAGAAGTTTTCTGCGCTGGCCAATTTGCCCGCCTTTTTCAGGCTGGTATGGAACACCAGCAAACCCCTCACCATTGCGAACGCACTGTTGAGAATTGCGCGGTCAGCCATTCCCGTTTCCATCCTGTACGTTGGAAAATTAATCATCGACGAGGTGATCCATATCGGCTCAACACCGAATGTGCCACACACATACCTGTGGGAACTCATAGGCATCGAACTGGCCCTGGCTATACTTTCGGATGGCCTGAGCCGCGCCACCACGCTGGTCGACAGCATGCTCGGCGACCTGTTCTCGAACTTCACTTCGATCAGGATCATGCAACACGCCGCCACACTCGACCTCGACCAGTTCGAAGATTCCACATTTTACGACAAGCTCGAAAGGGCGAGACAGCAAACCGTTGGCCGCACGATATTGCTTTCGCAGGTCCTGAGCCAGGTGCAGGACATCATCACGATGTTCTTCCTGGGCGCGGGCCTGATCGTTTTCAACCCCTGGCTCATCCTTTTGCTTTTTGTTGCTGTGCTGCCCGCGTTCCTCGGCGAATCGTATTTCAACGACAGAACGTACTCGCTAAGCAGGCGGCAAACGCCGGAACGCAGGGAACTGGATTACATCAGGTATGTTGGCGCGAGCGATGAAACAGCAAAAGAAGTGAAGATATTTCACCTCGCCGATTTCCTGGTCGACCGTTTCCGTCAGTTGTCGGGAAAGTTTTTCCTGGATAACAAAAAGCTTTCCATCCGCAGATCGTTGTGGGGTACATTGTTTTCACTCATCGGAACGCTTGGCTACTACGGCGCGTACGTGTATATCATTTCAAAAACCATTGACGGCGACCTCACCATTGGTACGCTTACTTTCCTTGCCGGTTCGTTCCGTCAATTGCGAAGCCTCCTTGAAGGAATTTTATCACGGTTCACGTCGGTTTCGCAGGGAGCGATCTATCTCAAAGATTTTTTTGATTTTTTCAAGATCCAGCCAAAGATCAGGTTCATGAAAAATGCACGCGCCTTTCCGCGGCCCATCCGCACAGGATTTGTTTTTGAAGATGTTGGTTTCAAATATGCCAATTCAGACAAATGGGCCAACCGTCACCTGAGCTTTACATTGCGTGCCGGCGAAAAACTCGCGCTCGTCGGTGAAAACGGCGCCGGAAAAACTACCCTGGTTAAATTACTCGCGCGCCTGTACGATCCCACCGAAGGCCGCATCCTGCTGGATGGCGCTGACCTCAGGGAATATGATCTGGAAGATCTGAGAAACCAGGTGGGCGTGATCTTCCAGGATTACCTGAGGTACCAGATGACGGTGTCGCAAAATATAGCCGTCGGCAATATTGGTGAAAAGGAAAACCGCGAACTGATCGTGCAGTCAGCAAAGCAAAGCCTCGCTGACCTGCTGGTGCAAAAGCTGCCGCACGGGTATGACCAGGCGCTGGGTAAGCGGTTCAACCAGGGAGTGGAACTTTCCGGCGGCGAATGGCAAAAAATTGCACTGGCCAGGGCATATATGAAAGACGCACAGCTGCTCATCCTTGACGAGCCCACGTCGGCCCTCGACGCAAGGGCGGAATACCAGGTGTTTCAACGCTTTGCAGAACTGACCCGGGGCAAGACGGCAGTACTGATATCGCACCGTTTTTCAACCGTGCGCATGGCCGACCGGATATTGGTATTGGACAAAGGTGAACTGATAGAAGCGGGAAGCCACGACGAACTGTTGCGCAGGAACGAACGCTATGCCGAACTCTTTCATCTGCAGGCGAGGGGCTATCAATAATTACCGTAGAACTACGGGTGTTTTTTTTAAACAAACGGGATACATTTACCCGCTAAATCGTGTCCGATGATACAGGTAAACACTTCCTTCGAAAACATAAAAATCTCTCCCGCAAAATTGGTGCTCATGACCGTTCCCGATGGTTATAATTTTGAACTGGTAACGGTTGACAATGAAAAACTGCTGACGGGTAACCGATTCAGGAGCGCGGTTGCCTGTATTCGCGCGATGATGAGCCTGAAGAAAAACGCACACAACAACCGTTGCATTCGCAAATGCATTTCAACCGACAACCGCTACTTTTTTGTTGTGCTGAATGTGCAGGGATCATGTATCGCATCGAGCGACCTGTTCCGCAGCGCCGCGGAAAGAGACCGCATACTTCTTTCGGCGCAGCGCGAACTGATGTTTGCCGATATGGTCGAAGAATAATTTGCTAATTCTTCAATATTGTAAATTCTACTCTTCTGTTCAGTTGCCTGTTTTCATCGGTGTCGTTCGCTGCAACCGGTTTGGTTTCACCATATCCCTTTGATTGAATCCTCGATGCCCTGATGCCTTTAGACAAAATATATTCCCTCACCGACCGGGCCCTTTGATCACTTAGCGTGAAGTTATATTCATCAGAACCCTTGCTGTCTGTGTGCGCACTCATTTCTATCTCTATCGCCGGATTTTCCTGCAGCAATTCAACGACCCTGTTCAGCTCCACATACGACTCGGGACGAAGGTCCCATTTATCAAAATCAAAGAACACATTGTTGAGCCGCACGATTTGTCCGATCTCGATAGGCGCCAGGTAAAGGTCCTTGTGAATTTCTTTGTATCCGGCTTTCACCAGCGAATCAAGATTCAGGTTTTCGGAGATGGCGAAAAATTTGTCGGCAGTGGCCCGTATGCTGTAATTTTTGTCATAAGGCAACACGATCTTGAATGACCCGTCGGCGGCATTCGACATTCCGCTGCCGGCGATGTCGCCATCAGGAAGCGTTTCATACACCAGCGATGCACTGAGGGGTTCCCTGGTCTTAACATTGTACACGTTGCCGCTCACGAGAAGAACGGGGTCCGGCTTCTCTTTTTCCATCAGTCTTATCCTTACGATGTCGCTTTCTCCATAGGTATTGACGGTATTGGTGAGATAGGCAAATTCGCCGCCAGCATCGAGCGTAATAAAGGCGTCCCAG
>CBIGXK010000034.1:0-19017 GCA_966193805.1 uncultured bacterium
GGCGGGGGTGGCGCGAAGCGCCGGGGGTGGACATTAACTTTTAACTTTTACCTTTAAACTTCATTCAATAAAAAATGAAATCTCCTGCATTTATTTTATCACTGCTCCTGATCGCCGCGAGTTGCAACGATGACGGAAACACGCAATCACCAACAGATGCCGCGGCCGCAAAAACAGATTCCACATCTGTTTCCATTAAAGAAGAAAACGTAAACATCGACGCCGACACGGTGAGCATGCACAGCTACGTTGCCTTTGATCAAAATAAAACAGGAAAGCGCCCCGTCGTCCTGATCGTTCCCGAATGGTGGGGACTGAATGACTATCCCAAAAGCCGCGCAAGGCAACTCGCCGGCCTCGGCTACATCGCCATGGCAGTAGATCTGTACGGCAATGGCCGCATCGCCGAAGACCCCAAACAGGCACAGGCCATGTCGTCAACATTTTACGGCAATCCGCAGCTTGCCCTGACCAGAATGCAGGCCGCACTCGATAAGGCAAAAACATATCCTGAAGCCGACACATCAAAAGTGGCAGCCATCGGCTATTGTTTTGGCGGCTCGATGGTGCTTAACGTGGCGAGAATGGGCATGCCGCTGGACGGCGTGGTGAGCTTTCATGGTATTCTTTCCGGCCTCGCACCGGTAAAGAACAACATGACCGCCAAAGTGCTCGTGTGCCAGGGCGGCGATGATAAATTTTCGCCTCTAACCGACATTCCGGTGTTCAGGAAAGAGCTCGATGCCGTTGGCGCAAGTTATTCCGTGAAAGAATATGCGGGCGCCACGCATGCTTTCACCAACCCCGCCGCAACGGCTGCCGGAAAAAAATTCAATATTCCCATTGCTTACAACCCGGAAGCAGATAAAAAATCCTGGAACGACATGAAAGATTTTTTCGATTCACTTTGGCAATAAACTTCAATATTCGGATATGAATTTCCCTCTCCATAATATTCCTGCCCGCACACCCCAGCCCCGAAAAAACGGCGTTACCGTCATCAGCGACAAAGGGATGAGCCTCGCGCACGCCGAAAATCTATTATCAGCCGCATCCCCCTACATAGACATGGTGAAACTGGCCTATGGCACCGCCATCGTCACCCCCACCATCAGGGAGAAAATCAAACTTTATCAATCCTGCAACCTGCCTGTATATTTCGGCGGGATCCTGTTTGAAGCGTTTGTGATCAGGAACCAGTTTAAGGACTACCGGAAACTGATGGACGATTTCAACATCAGCTACCTGGAGGTGTCCGACGGCGCCATCAACATCTCCCACGAACAGAAGTGCAACTACATCCGCGAGTTCAGCCGCGTGGGTACGGTGATCAGTGAAATTGGTTCGAAGGATAAGGACAAGGAGCACATCACCCCGCCCTACCAGTGGATCAAACTCATCAAAGACGAGCTGGAAGCCGGCTCCAGCTATATCATTGCCGAAGCAAAAGAATCAGGAACAGAAGGCCTTTACCGCGATTCGGGCGAAGTGCGCGAGGGGCTGGTAGAAGAAATACTGACCAGCATTCCTGCCGACAAAATGATTTGGGAGGCCCCTGAAAAGGACCAGCAATTGTACTTCATCCGGCTTCTTGGCTGCAATGCCAACCTCGGCAACATCAATCCTCCCGAGGTGATTGCCCTGGAAACGATGCGTGTGGGCCTCCGGAGCGACAGCTTTAATTTTTACCTCGACAAGGATTGATACGATGCGCAGCGCTGCTACTTTTTTTCTACAATAATCAATGCCTGCGATAAGGCCTGCCATGGTTGAGTTTTTGAAGGATTCAACCTAAACAGAAAACATGAAAGCAGCAGTATTTCATAAGATCGGCGACATCAGCGTTGACAATGTAGAAGATCCGAAAATCGAAAAGCCGGATGATATTATCCTGAAGGTAACCTCGACTGCCATATGCGGCTCCGACCTGCATATTTATGATGGATTTGTACCACAGCTCAACGACGAAGTGCTGGGTCATGAATTTATGGGCATCGTTGAAGAAGCCGGCTCGGGAGTAACAAACGTGAAAAAGGGCGACCGCGTGGTAGTGCCATTCACCATCGCCTGCGGACATTGCTTTTTCTGCTCGCACGGATACCATCCGAGTTGCATGCATACCAATCCCAAACATTATGGCCCCGAGGGCGATCTGCTGAAAGGAAAAGGAGGCGGCATGTTCGGTTATACCGACCTGTACGGCGGTTATAACGGCGGGCAGGCAGAATATGTGCGGGTGCCGATGGCCAACGTTGGACCCAAAGTGATCCCCGACGGACTCGAAGACGAACAGGTGCTGTTTCTTACAGATATCTTTCCAACAGGCTGGAGCGCCGTCAAGTGGGGAAAAGTGAAAGAAGGTGACAGCGTTGTGATCTTCGGCAGCGGACCAGTTGGTTTAATGGCGCAAAAGGCGGCTCTGCTGCATGGGGCCAAACTCGTCATTGCCGTGGATCCGCTCGACTACCGGCTTGAAAAAGCCAGGGCGGTCAATGATGTGGAAACGATAAATGCCAACGACGACGATCTCATCGAAAAGATTTATTCCATGACCAGCGGGCGTGGCGCCGATGTGGCAATTGATGCCGTGGGTATGGAAGCAGGCAGGAGCTTTGTTGAAAAAGCGAAGGCAGTGCTCAATGCGGAAAAAGGCACGAGCAAGGTAATAGAATTATGCACCAAAGGCGTGCGCAGAAACGGCACCATTGCAGTAGTGGGCGTGTACGCCAGCCCTTTTGATAATTTTCCCATTCACCGCATATTCGACAAGGGACTTACCATGCAGTTCGGGCAGGCGCAAACGCACGTGTACATCGACGAGTGTTTTGAAATGGTCCGCAGCGGAAAGGTTGTGCTCGACGATATCATCACGCACGTTCTTCCTTTAAGTAAAGCATCGGAGGCCTACGACATGTTCAAACATAAAAAAGACGAATGTGTAAAGGTGGTGCTGAAACCCGGAATGGACAGGTAGTCAAATTCATTTATCAGCTTTAATCGTGTTGAACCCGTTCGTTACACCGAATGTTCAACAATAACCCGCGTGCCTTCATTGGGACGGTGTTCGATGGCGAAACTGGCATTGATGGTTGCCGCGCGTTCGCGCATCGTCAGCAGCCCAGTAGATTTCGCGTGTTGCGCGGGATTAAATGCAGTGCCGTTATCGATGATGGAAAGGATGACCTTTTTATTTTGCTGAACAATGTTGATGTGCACCTCGCTGGCGTGCTGCTGCTCTTTGATGTTCGCCAGCGCTTCCTGGCATATGCGGAAAAAATCGAGCCGTACCTCCCTGCTTAATGCCGATTCATCATAGTCGCTGGTAAACGTGCAGTCAATACCATTGATTAAAGAAAATTCTTTACAGTACCACTCGAGTGCGGCGTCGAGGCCAAGGTCGTCGAGCATGGCCGGACTGATCGAAAAGGATATTCTGCGAATGGTATCCACCAGCAGGTCGGCAAGTACCAGTGCATGTTTCATCCTGCTCTTTGTGTTCTCCGGCACATCGCTTACATTACTGGAAATCCAGTCCACTTCAATACGTACCGCCGACGCAAGCTGTGCCAAGTCTTCGTGCAATTCTGCGGCAACATATTTCCGGTCTTCTTCAAGGTTCGTCTTATAATGAAATGCGAGCTGACGGAACTTGCGATATTTTTCTTCCACTTCCTGTTCCATCTGTTTTCTTGCCGTTACATTTTTCGCGATGGCAAACACTACCTCTTTCTCGCTCAGGTAAACAGACGTCCATTCGAGCCACACTACGTCCCCGGTTTTCGAGATATACCTGTTTTGAAAATTCACCAGTTCCTCTCCTTTAAACAGGTCGGCGCGGCGGTTTTTCGACAATTCAAGATCGTCGGGATGAACAAAATCAAAAATCCGCCGTGCAAAAAGTTCCTCACGGGTGTAGCCCAGCGTTTTCGGAACTGCCGGGTTGATATCTTTAAAATAACCGTCCTTTCCGGCTATGCATACGAGATCGGGCGTTCTTTCAAAAAGTGTTATGAGATCCTCAGGTGTCGTGTTGGATTTCGCGAAATTCATCGTGTAATTTAATTGTTCTGTTTGCACATGTCGCCATATATTTTAATGGCGCGGTCGTACGCGGCCTTTGCTTCCGCCCTTTCGGCTTCGCGGATGTTCGGCTCCTTCATCTTCCAGCATTGCTCAGTTGCTTTCATGCACCATTCGGCGCTCTTCTTTTCACAGATCGGTTGATTACTCACGATTACAAAAACAGGATTTGAGTGTGCGCTCCACGGAACCCTTATTGCCACCCATGATGATTTGCTGATGCGGTGCGAAAATTGAATATTCGTTGGTGTCCCGTTTGCGTTAATCAATGCAGTATCTGCCACCACTCCATTGACAATAAGTTCAACCCGCATGTTGCGTGAGCTGCCCACTCTTGAAAATTCAGGATTGTAATAGAACCGGTCCAAATCGGCAGTGTCGCCAATTGCCGGCGGAAGATAAGCGGCAACCCTGGCAGTAATATTCAGATCTGCAGCGCCATTCAGTTTTAGTTCACTGTTGTCTTTACCCGGTGTCGCACCGTTTACAGAAAACTCTATAAAATGTACGCTTCCATCGGTCATGTAGCTTCTGCCTTCTTTTAAAGCCGAAACATAATCGTCATAATTGACCTGCGTTTTTTCTGCTTTAAAATAACTCCTGGCAAGTCCCACCCGGTTATCGGTGATGCAGGGAAAATCCGTTTCACCGCTGAGCCTTGTTCTGAATCCACAATTCAACGTATGGTACCACATATTCAGTTCCCACAAGGGCGGTGTGTCGCCGGCACTATAAAAATCAACCAAGCCCTGCGTAACCGCTACCACATATTCATTGGCGCCGATGCCATCCATGCGGGGCAGCTCGTAATTGGGCAGTTGCTTTACCGGCTTCACCGGCTCGAGGCCCCATCCCGAATGTGCGTAGCCCACAACACCGCCTTGCTCCTTTGCCCATTTCAAAACGGGCAGCGTCCAGCTCGGCCACTGCTCCACTTGCGTTGTGCCGGGAAAATCGTCTTCTTTTATCCGCAGCAAAACGATATGTCCCGCGTGCGAAGAAGGAAAGCCGGATACTTCCACATCGTACCGCATAATATTCCCGCCGGTGGATAAGCTATTGTCTTTGCCGGTAAAATATTTCTTTTGGTTGTACCAACTCGGTCCCCACGAAAGCACTGCAGAAACATTGAGGTCCTCACCCAGCGCCTGCCTCCACATATCGCGCGGCGGAACGCCTTCTTCCGGACTATCGTAGTGACTGCACCCCGCCGCATGAACATGGTGGTCGCCGCTGAACCAGCCGAGCTTTGCCATGTTGAT
The DNA here is from genome assembly GCA_966193805.1 of uncultured bacterium. Taxonomy (GTDB): domain Bacteria; phylum Bacteroidota; class Bacteroidia; order Chitinophagales; family Chitinophagaceae; genus Flavitalea. The sequence goes on from CBIGXK010000034.1 coordinate 5,343, forward strand.
CCATCTTTTCAACTTAAACGAAAAAGTAATTGAATCTTTACCCTCCGGCACTTCAATTGTTTTTACCTGCCGGATGTATTCGGGACCCCGGGTATACGTAACCTGGTATTTACCGGGGGGAAGGGAAATCGTTTCACCGTCGTTGCGGTACACCTGTTTTTGAAAAAAGAAATCAGGATATTCATCAAGAAGGTTTGATATCGAATAAAATACTGGTAGTATTTCGGAAGCCAATGTCCTGCGTGCCCTGGCCCACATTGAAACCAATTTCCGCTTCTCTCTTTCCCGCATCTTTACTGTACACCTCCAGGATCACGTATTCGAGTTTTTGCCCCGACAGGTTTCGTTTCATTGGCCGTCCCCCATACACCTGCAGGTCGAGAAACCGTTGGCTCGCTTCGCCGGGCGACACAACATCTTCTTCCTTTACGGCGTGCGTACCCGATGAAACATGAACCGGCGACAGGGCATTCGGACTTTCCGCCCTTAGTGGCGCCGTAACGCCTGCATCATTCTCTACTTTTACCAGGAAATTTGTCCACCCGTTGCGCATGAGGCCCGGCGCCGCACTACCCTTTTCCACTTTTACGCGCGCCTCGGGGTTAATGTTCACAACAAACAGGCAATAAGGATCCAATACTTCTTCGATCTCCTTCACGGTTTCGGCAGAAAGCTTGTGCCGCTGAAGGGCGATTAATTTTTTTTCATCTGCCGGCGACAATGCACTGCCTAAGAAAGACATCGCTTCTTTCAGTCTTATCGCCTGCGCCAGCAAAGGCTGTGGTTCAATAATATTTCTTTGAGGGTTATTGTTATGATGCTCGTGGTCGTGTTCCTGTGCAATGACATTTGCACACATCAACATAATCGCAGCAGCAATGAACAGTTGTTTGGTACACATATTTTTACATTTCAGTGGAAATTTCCAGCATTACAATGCTCTTTGAAGGCAGCGTCACCTCCAATTTATTTTTTTCCATTCTGAAATCCTTGAATGCCCCAACCTTTATTTTATCCGGTTGCTCAAAAGTATTAACGTCCGCATAGGAAGCCGAGGTGATGACCTTCCCTGTGACCTTGCCGTTCATTGGAAGAGTAACGGTAATTTTCTTTTTCGGATCGAGGTTAACGAGCGTCACATGCCTGCGCCCGGTGCTGTCAACAGAAGCAGACACATTCACTGCCGGTATGCTTTCGCCTTCGAATGTGTATTCGGGCGACTTGAGATTCACAGGCAAAAGCGTGGCGTCGTGATGCACGGCGAAAAGGTCGAATACATGATAGGTAGGCGTCAGCAGCATTTTATCTTTTTCGGTGAGAATAAGCGCCTGCAATACATTGACGGTCTGTGCAAGGTTGGCCATCCGCACCCTGTCGGCATGGTTGTTAAAAATATTGAGCGTACTGGCTGCTATCAATGCATCTCTCAGCGAATTTTGCTGATACAAAAAGGCGGTATTTGTACCCGGCTCTGCATCCGTCCATATTCCCCATTCATCCACTGCAAGCGCCACCTTCTTTTTCGGATCGTATTTATCCATGATCGCGCTATGCCGGCTCACGATCTCTTCCATCCGCAGTCCGTTTTTCAGCGCATGGAAGTAATCCCCTTCACCAAACCCGGTAGCCGGGCCCTTCGCGTCCCAATTGCCGGTGGGTATAGTGTAGTAATGACAGCTAAGCCCCCACATTTGGTTGATGGGGATCATTTTCATGCAGGTTTCCGTCCACTCGTAATCATCGCCGTTGGCGCCCGCCGCTATCGGTTTGAGCGGACTGCCCGGGTAGCTTTTGCAAAACGTGGCATACTGCCTGTACTTATTGGCGTACACTTCGGCGCTCATGTTGCCGCCGCAGCCCCAGCTTTCATTGCCTACTCCCCAAAAAGAAACTTTATAAGACGCCGCATGACCATTTTCCCTGCGCAAATTGGCGAGGTAGCTGTCGCCATTGTAATTCAGATATTCTATCCACGATTTCATTTCTTCGGGCGTACCGGTGCCCACGTTACCGGCGATGTAAGGTTCGCAGCCTATTTGTTCGCACAGATCGAGAAATTCATGCGTGCCGAACGAATTGTCTTCGGTCACCATTCCCCACCACGTATTCACCGTTTTCTTTCTTTCTGCTTTCGGGCCGATGCCGTCGCGCCAATGATATTGATCGGCAAAGCAGCCTCCCGGCCAGCGAAGCGACGGTACTTTGATTTTTTTCAGCGCTTCAACGATGTCGGTTCTGATTGCACCGTTGCGATAAAATCCATCGTAAATACAGCGGCCGAGGTGCTCGGCAAAATGACCGTAAATGTGCCTGCTGATCACTACACCGTTGGTGTCGCCTATCGTAACATTGGCTTCCTGGGAAAAGATCGCGGCACTGTGCAGGCAGAGGATGAACAATAGCTTAATCTTCATTTAATAGATGTATATGGAACTTAATGCAACTAAGGTATACAATCCGCTCTAAAATTCGTGCAGTAACGGGTTTATGCGACTAACCATTGAATCGTTAGCTTTGAAGAAAACCGGGCACCATGATCATGCGCATTATTATAACGGCCATTGTTGCATTCGGACTTTCTTATATTCTAAACGGAGTTGAGATCAATTCGTTTTGGACGGCCATCATCCTCGCGATCGTGCTGGCATTGCTGAACGCCATCGTCAAGCCGTTGCTGATCCTGTTCACCCTGCCCATCACCATTATCACCCTCGGGCTCTTTCTTTTCGTTATCAATGCCATCATCATCCTTATAGCCGACGAACTGCTCACCGGGTTCGAGACCAGGAGCTTCTGGTGGGCCCTGCTGTTCGGCCTGCTGCTCTCGGCCATCAGCTCGGTCATGTATTCAAGCGGCAGGAAAAGTAAAGACACCTGAAGCGGCAGGAAAATCATAGGCAGGCAGGACCGGCTTTTTGCCAACAAAAATTGTCGTGGCGTAGGCCCGGCCGAGAACAGTTCTACGGTAAGTCTTAGCGATCTTTTACATGGTGAGTGCAGCATTTAAAATTGCACTGCAGCATGCCATCTATTTCAATGGCATATCTCTTGTTCCCTGAACACACTACGGTTCCACTTCTCTCCGCAAGATAGTCACAGGAGAAATTGCAAGAAGAACATTAGTTATCGAATGCCAGATAACCCGGCCGTCAATTTCGTTCGGCCAGTTCTTTTACCTTGTTCATCGCCTGCGGCCAGGTTTTTTCAAAAAAATCCACAAATTCGTCGGTGAGATCTATATCCACGGTTAACTCCGTTTTGCCGTCTTCACCTTTGAGCGTATAATTTTCAAGCGCACCACTCCATTCATTACCGGAGGTGTCTTCCACGCCGTCTTTTATAACGCCCAGGTGTTCGAACGACATGTATTCATTTTTTCTGACGTCGGCGATACGGGATACCATACCCTCTCCTTTTGCGTCAACGAATAATATCTTGCTTCCCTTTTTCCAATCGGTATCGGGAGATTGCGCATTCGATCCTTCGGAAAAAACAGCGGTCCATTTGCGGTAGGTGGCATCATCCCAAAGCGTCTTCCATACTTTTTCGCGTGGTGCGTTGATGCTGATTTTGTATTCTTTCTTTTGCATGGCGGTATGTTTAATTCATCTCAAATTTCAGGAAGAATTTCTTACCGCCAGAGGTATTATCACGCCATTTTTAGGGCTGTTCGCGACATATTAGTCTGGCAGGGCGAGGGCAATGTATGACCCGCCCGACCTGAGGCCGTAACGCGTGCCGCCACAGGCCAACACGATATACTGTTTGCCGTTTACCATGTAAGTAATGGGCGTGGCAAATCCGCCCGCCGGCAACTTGTATTGCCAAACAATTTTTCCGGTACGTATGTCAAAGGCTCTTAAGTGCTCATCGTAAGTGGCGGCGATAAATAATAAGCCGCTCGCCGTTACCAACGGACCGCCATGATTTTCGGTACCCGTAGGTGCAATGCCTTTTTTCGTCAGCTCGGGATACTCGCCCAACGGCACCCGCCACACGTATTCGCCTGTATTAACATCGATGGCATTCAGCGTGCCCCATGGCGGCTTCACGGCAGGATATCCTTCATTGTCCCTGAACTGGATATTGCCATTGTTTACGTATGGCGGCGCATACGCATACCTGTCCGTACGTTCTTCCGCGGCTTCATTACTGCCCGATGAATTTTTCTTCTCCTTATGCAACAAAAAGTCCACGATAAGTTCACGTTCACCTTTTGGCAAATGCTGAAAAGAAGGCATGCGGCCGCGGCCCGTTTCAATGGTCGAAGTAATCTGCTGCCTGGATAATCTTTTTCCCACATCTGTTAATGCGGGATAAGGCTGTGCCCCATCGCCGCCATTGAACCCGCCACCATTCGCGCCATGACAGGAAGCGCAATGCATGTTAAACAGTTTTGCGCCCGGCGTCAATTTAGCCTTGTCCCTCGCTTTATTCACGTCCCTCATCTGCACCCACCATAACATATTGTTGGCATTGACATAAACAACTCCATTTGAATCAGCCGCAGTTCCGCCCCATTCCGCGCCGCCTCCGATGCCAAGATACAGCGAGCCTTTCTCACCCGGCGGTATCGAATTGCTCCCATGTCGGCTGTTCCTGAAACGGTCAAGCACATATGCTCTTGCTTCAGGAGTTCTGTTGGTGATGTTTTCTTCGGTAACCTCCCGCATCGAGAAGGGCGCCGGTTTTGAAGGAACCGGCTGCGTGGGCCACGGGCTCTCGCCCGGCAATGCCGGCGATACAGGAACGGCCACTTCATTTACCGGGAACACCGGCTGGCCGGTTTCGCGGTCGAGCACAAATAAAAGGCCGTCTTTCGTTGGCTGCGCCACAACATCCACCATCTTTCCGTTATGCTTAATGGTCATGAGGTTTGGCGGACAGGGAAGATCACGGTCCCACAAATCGTGATGCACGGTTTGAAAGTGCCAGATGCGCTTTCCCGTTGCGGCATCGAGCGCCAGCACACAATTGGCAAAAAGATTTTGCCCTTTTCTCGCTCCACCATAAAAATCAACAGAGGGAGAACCGGTGCTCACGAATGCAATGCCACGCTTTTCATCAATGGTAATTCCTGACCAGCCATTGGCGCCACCCAGTTTTTTGTAGGAGTCCGGCGACCAGGTTTCATAACCATACTCCCCGGGAAGCGGTATCGTATGAAATACCCACGCCAGCTTGCCCGTGCGAATATTGAATGCCTGGATGTACCACGGAGGTGCATCCGCACCTTCCGACACGCTCGACCCCATGATCAGCAAATCGCGATACACCGCTCCCGGCGACGTGTTGCGCATATTGTATTTTTCAATATCCCTGAACGCTTCATTGTCGCGCAAACTCTCGCGTATATCTGTTTCGCCGCCTTCGCCAAACGTGATTATCTTTTCTCCCGTAGTGGCATTTACCGCATAAACAGCCGTTCCCACACTGTAGAGGATACGTTTGTCATTGCCATCTTCCCAATACGCCAACCCGCGCACCGAATGTCTCGATTTTCTTTGTGCCGTATCAGCAAACGGATCGAACAGCCAGCGCCTGCTGCCCGTTGCAGCATCAAGTGCAAACAGCTTCATGCCAGGCGTTACGCCATATAAAACTCCATGCACCACTATCGGTTGCGTCTGCATATCCATTCCGCGTTTCGCGGAATCTTTATTGTCGCCGGTGTCAAATGTCCACGCGATCTGTAGTTTGTCAACGTTGTCTTTATTGATCTGCTTCAGTGTCGAATAACGATTGCCTGCCTTGTTGCCCCCGTAATTGGGCCAGTCTTCATTGCCCGTTTTCTGCTCACTGCGGCAGCCGGCAATTAGCAACATGCAAACCGCCGGTATCAGGATCTTCAATGGGTTAAAATTTATTTCGTGTAAAACTCATAGTTAATGTTCCAGGTAACCTCTTTGCCGGGCGCTGCCGCTATCCTGATGTAAGGCTCGGGACAGATGGTAGTGGAAGATGCCCAAAACACCAGTTTTTCCAGCGGCGTGTCGCCGGTAACATGCATGCCTGCGCCTGTTTTCTGATTTTCTATTTTAAAATCATACCCTGCCGGTGAATTATCAAATCCCTCGAGTCCTTCGCTGAAAACGGATTCATTCTTTTGAATGTTCCTGGTAAAAAGAATTTCATTGCCGCGGGTTTCGGCGATGGTACCGAAACCCTTGCCCTCTCCCTTCACTTCAAAAGGAAAGATCACTTTCATGCCGGGACCGGAAGGTTCGCCGTCGATCACCGGAAAGTTGTGGTTGTACACCAGCGTTTCAATCTTCTTGCTGCCGGTGTTTTTCAGGCTGTGCTCTAACACCAGCAGCGGCTTTCCCTTCACGAGTTTCAAAGTTTTCGTATATACATACGCGTAACCCGTCGGATCTTTCAGCACCTGTTGAAATACAACGCGGTCCTTTTTCTTTTTGACCGTCCACTTTCCCCCGTCGATGATGTCATAGAGCCTAAACGAATTATACTCTTTGCCAACATCAGCCGGCTTGCGTAGCGCGCCAACACCAATCACAATAAAACGTCCACCGGTCTCAGCCTCATCATAACCCAACGGACGGAAAGACTCGACGGGGCCTATAACGGCATCGTGAATTTTCGGTGAATACTTATCGAACCATTTTTCAAAAAACCGGTGTCCGTTGTATTCAAGGTCGGCCACTAATCCTGCCCAGTCGAAACGCGTGGCCTGGTAGTAACCATTCGTTGCATCGGGCAGGTACAGCTTTGCTGTAACCATCTTGTTCGAGATAGTGGCCTCCGGCGGATCGGGCGGAGCCGTCCAGCCGAAGGCAAAAAGCAGGCAGGCGAGTAATATCTTATTCCTCATATCGGCATTTTTTTATTAGGGCCTGACGATGGTTCCATCCCTTTTACGAATGATCCACCGGCCGGCGTTGTTATTAATCGGGTATTTAGCGGCGAGTTTTTCATTGATATCCACACCAAGACCCGGCGCTTCGTTTACAAACATATAGCCATTCTTCAACGTTGGCGCACCGGGGAACACCTCTTTTTCCTGGTCGGAAAAGAAGATGGATTCCTGGATGCCGAAGTTCCAGATATTAAGGTCAATATGGCAATTGGCTGCATGTCCAACGGGCGAAACATCGCCGGGGCCGTGCCACGCAGATTTAACGTTGAAGAGCTCGCCGAGGTGTGCAATCTTCATAGCCGGTGTGATGCCGCCGATCTGCGAGATGTGACAACGAATATAATCGAACGAATGATCGGCCATTTCTTCCAGGAACTCGTTCTGGTTGTTGAACAGCTCGCCCATGGCGATAGGAACTGTAGTGCTGGCACGCAACTGCTTCCACCAGCTCCTGTTTTCCGGCGACAGCGGATCTTCGATAAAATACGGATCGTATTCTTCAAGCTTCCGCAGCATGTTGATGATATCCTGCGGCTGTATACGTTCATGCACGTCGTGCAGCAATTGAACCTCTTCACCGCAGGCCTTTCTCACTTCCCTGAACAATTTTGGCATGGCCAGCACATAAGCGCGCGGATCGATGAGCTGGTCGCTGCTCTTTCCAAAGCCGGCCTCTTTGAAGTCGGGTTGATTGGCCATGAACAGCGAGCCATAACCGCCCTGCTGTATCCGGATGTGCCTGAAACCGTCTGCCATAAATTTTTGCACCTGGGCAATCACCTCCTGCGGATCTTTTCCATCGGCGTGCGCATAACAATCAACCGCAAACCTGGCTTTTCCGCCGAGGAGCGAGTACACGGGCATGTTTGCACGCTTGCCCTTAATGTCCCACAACGCCTGGTTGAGGCCGCTGATGGCGTTGTTCAATACGGGCCCGTTGCGCCAATATGAGCTCACAAAGAATGCCTGCCAGATGTCTTCAATATCATCTACGTTCCTGCCGATGCAGAAATCGCCCATGTAGCGGTTGATGGCCGTTACCACCACTTCGGCGCGTTGTGTGAACGTGGCGCAGCCCAGGCCATACAATCCGGGTTCGGAGGTTTCCACTTTTACCACCACGAGGTTCGAACCGCGCGGTGCGGTGCCGATGGCCTTGACGGCCCTGATGGTCACCGGCTTCATATTTTTTGCGTAAGTATTCTTCGACCTCTCTTCTTCTTTTGCTTCGGCGCTCATTGGCGCACCAAGAATTCCCAGCAGCCCGGCCGCCGATCCCATGCCGAAAAGTTTGACGGCATCCCTGCGGCCCAGTTTAGTTTTGTTTTCTGCCATAATGAAGATTTAATTGGTTTATAATGTTTACATACTTCATTTCGGAAATAAGCACATCTTCATTCAATTTATCGAATTAAAAGCTAATAGCGGTAATCCCGATGATAAATCGACGCCCTCCCCGAATCAGGGCGCAACGGCTTGCAGCCCACAGTTCTTGTGCGCCGAACCATTGTCCATGTTAATGAATACGGAACCGCCTTCAATAAAAAGAGGAAAAAGATGGTTACTGTTTCAGGCTCTTAAGATAAGAAATGCTTACCGGCACCTGTCCCATCACGTTATTGCTTTCATCTTCGATGAAGTAATGTTTGATACCGATCTTTTTGGCCTGTTTCAGGATAGCGGGAATATCCAGTTCACCAGTGCCGAGCGGAACGTCGTTTTCTTCGGAAGTGAGGCCGGTCAGATCTTTTGGTGTTCCCTTTTTCAAATCTTTCAGGTGCATCAGTTTCCAGCGGCTTCCGTATTTCTTCATCAGCTTAACAGGATCGCCGCCGCCGAAATGTACCCACAGAATATCCATTTCAAACGATACATACCGCGGATCAGTGTTCTCAAAAATGTAATCGAGGAGCGTACCGTTTTTGTAGGGCTGGAACTCGTAGCCATGCGCATGATAGCAAAAAGTGATGCCGTGCTCCTTCAGCACCTTTCCTGCTTTATTAAAAACCTCCACCGCTTTTTTGGCATCGTCCAGGTTGAATGCTCCCTTCTTGTGCGGTACCCACGCGCACATGACGAATTTGGCGCCCAGCGCCTTCGCCTTCATGGCAACCGAATCCGGCGACCTCATCAATTGTTCGAAGCCGGCGCCGGTCGCAGGGATGCTGATGCCCCTTTCTTCGCACAACCGCTTAAATTCTTCGGGAGGCATTCGTCCGCCGCCACCTTCTATTTCTGTGAAGCCCAGCATCTTTATCGTGTCGAGGGTTTTTTCCACGCTTATAGGAAAGCTTTTACGGAACGTAAAAGCCTGCACGCCCAGTGGCGCTGTGTACAGCGGTTTACCGCTTTGTGCAAAAATGAATGGCGAATCCGCACATAATGCCGCGACTAATAAAAGAACTCCGAAACGTTTCATGAATGTTTATTTTAAATATTGCCTTTTTTCAATTCTTCAACAGCAAAATTCGCTGCGCGCGCGGTAAGCGCCATAAATGTTAAAGTAGGGTTTTGCGTGCCGGTGGAGGTCATGCAGGCGCCATCGGTAACAAAAACATTTTTGCACAGGTGCACCTGGTTGTGCTTGTTGAGCAACGATGTTTTACTGTCGTGCCCCAGGCGCACACCGCCCATTTCATGAATGTCGGCGCCCGGCGGCGATTTAGTATCCTCAACTTTAATATTGGTGAACCCTGCCTTCTCGAACATTTCTTTCGTTTGTTCCATATAATCTTCGACCATTTTGTCGTCGTTGTCGCTCCATTCGCACGAAACGATCAATTGCGGAATGCCGTATTTATCCTTCAGCTCCTTATGCAGGCGCACGTGATTTTTTTCGAGCGGCACGGTTTCCCCCATCATCCAACTGCTGATGTGCCAGTTGCCCATTTCACGATGCAATATATTCTCTCTCAGTTGATCGCCGATCATGTCGGTATCTGAGTGGTAGCCCCGGCCACCGCCGAAGCCAATGGCATAGCCTCTCAGAAAATCCGTTTCCTGTTTCAGCACATTTCTGAAACGCGGTACGTAGCTGTGGCTGGGATTGCGGCCGTCGGTTTTTTTGTCTTTGAGCCCATCGTACGATGCGCCGCCCTTGCCGCGGTAGTTGTGCCAGGCCACGTATTTGCCGAGTACGCCGCTGTCGTTGCCCAGCCCATTCGGGAACCGGTCAGAAACAGAATTCAATAAAATAGCGTTTGAATTTAATGCCGAAGCATTCACGAAGATCACCGATGCATAATAATCAATGAGGTCTTTACTCTCTGCATCAACGATCCTTACACCGGTTGCTTTCCCTTTCTTCTCGTCATAAATGATAGAATGAACCACGGAAAACGGCCGGATGGTGCATTTACCCGTTTTCATCGCCCATGGCAAGGTAGAAGCATTACTGCTGTAATAGCCGCCATACACACATCCCCTGTTGCACATCGCCTGGTTCTGGCACTTCGACCTGCCCTGTTCAATATGTATAGGTTGTGGATCTGTAATATGCGCGCACCGCGCGTTGATCAAATGCCTGTCTTTATAATTCGAGGCGATGGCTTTTTTGAAGTGATCCTCGATGCAGCTCATCTCGAACGCGGGCATCACTTCACTGTCGGGCAATACTGCAAGTCCGTCCCTGTTGCCGGCAATGCCGATGAATTTCTCGACGTATGCGTACCACGGTTCGAGATCTTTATAACGAATGGGCCAGTCAACCGCGAACCCGTCTCTCGCCGGACCTTCAAAATCGAAATCGCTCCATCGCTGTGTTTGCCTCGCCCACAGCAACGACTTGCCACCCATGTGATAGCCACGCACCCAGCGAAAAGGCTTTTCCTGGATGAACGGCTGCTCATCGTCTTTCAACGCCCACTGCAAAGTTTCTTCCCGTAAGTAGCGTGCACCCTGGTAATCTTTGCGGTCTGCAATGGCAACGGTGCCGCGGTGCTCAAATTGCCACGGCGCTTTCGAGGCAGTGGGGTAATCCTTGATGTGTTTCACTTCGCGCCCTCTTTCCAGCACAAGTGTTGTAAGTCCTTTGTCGCACAGTTCCTTGGCCGCCCAGCCACCGCTGGCGCCTGATCCAATGACGATCGCATCGAACGTTCTGCTTTCAGTTGTTCCTGGCATGTTATTAAGATTGAACGGGCACGCATCCGTAATAATGCCCCGGGGCTATTGTGTAACCGTGGTAATCTTCCATCACCTGCTGCGATGTGCTGAATCCACGTATCGTTTCCTTTTTCATCAGCTCAAAGAAATCCTTCTCGTCTTTATTGGCGGAGCCTTCCAGCTTCAGCAACATTGCCTGCCGCTGCTCCTGTGTACAATTATTGAAATTTTTATTGTGGGTATTCTGAGCAAGGTTATCGAGCGAATGCAATTGATTTTTTACACTTTCCTGAACCGGCTGTTCGTAGCAGTCGTCGAGTAATTTTTGCAGGAACTTATCAACGCCAACGGAGAGCGCGCCTATTGCCGTGCCCGCAGGGATAATCGTATCGGCTACCGCAGCAAGCGTTTCCTGTTCTTTTTTGTTGAAGGAAGAATGATGTGTATCACTGTCGCTAATACCGCACGAAACCATCCATGCGGGTAACGAAATCAATCCACCGGATACAATCGTTAAATTTTTTAGGGCCGACCTTCTGTTCATAGTCATAGCAAGTGTGCATCAATTTAAGAAAAACTGCCTTCAATGTCTGCAATGCATCAAATTCATACAGGCAATGGTCATATTTGTATTAGCGCCCCGGTTAAAATTTTTGATGAAAATGATGTTCTCAGCGCGAAAGTGTATAACTTCTCTCCTCTTAATCAACTCGTCATTAATGGAAAGAAGAAACTTCCTTAAACATTCCATCTGGGGATCCGCCGGTATTATCGCCGGATTTCCCATTCTGAAAAGCAGCCATGCGTTCGCCGCAATACCGGCAACTTCATCGTTGAAAATTAAAAAGATCAGGTATTACAGCGCTCCCGGTTACAACAAGCCGCTGTTCAACCAGGCGCGTGGCATCGTTGAAATTGAAACCGATGGCGGCATCATCGGCATTGGCGAAGGTGGCGCAAAGGATACCATCGAACAATGTGCCCGCATGTTGATCGGCGCCGATCCCTTCCGCATCGAGCACCTGTGGCAAAATCTCTATCGCGGCATGTTCTATCCTCCCGGGCATGAAAAGCTTCATGCACTCGGCGCATTGGAAATGGCGCTGTGGGATATCAAAGGAAAAGCGCTGAATGTGCCCGTGTACGATCTGCTCGGCGGCTCAACGCGCGAATACGTTGATTGCTATGCCACGGGTTATGGCGCCTCGAAGGCCACGACCGAAGAAGGACGCGCAAAAGATTGCATCGCTGCGGGATTCAGGTGCTACCGCATCGGCCCCACAGGCGGCAATGGCGACAAGCGCTTCGATTTTTATGAGAACGCCACCAAAACGATTGAACTTAGCAAGCGCATAGACGAGGCCGTTGGCGGCAACGGTTATTGGGCCATCGACCTGCACACACGTTTTGACACACCGGAGGCCATCAAAATTTGCGATCACCTGGAAGAACTCGAACCGTATTTTGTGGAAGACATCGTACGCTCCGAAAATCCCGGCGTGTACAAAACCATCCGCAGCATGACGAAGGTGCCCATCGCCGTAGGCGAACAGTTCGGCGACCGGTGGGACATTAACGAACTCCTCGAAAACAGGCTGATCGATTATACCCGCGTAACGCTGCCCAACACCGGTGGTATATCCGAGTTCAAGAAAATTGCGGCCATCGCCGAAACACATTACGCAGGCATGATACCGCATTTTACCGGTCCCCTTTCTACCGCGGCACTGGTACATACGCTGGGCTCGAGCAGCCCGTCAAGGTGCATGATCGAGCTGGCGGGCGGACATTTCGAACAGCCGGAGTATTTCAATAAAGATTACATGCTGTATGAGAAGGGTAAGATATATCTCAACCCCAAACCGGGATTGGGCATCGCCTTCGATCCGAAGAAGGCAAAGCTCGTAACGGAAATTACCGCCAACACCGAGTTTCCTCATCCGATACTACAGGCGCCGGATGGCTCGATCCATAACTGGTAATTGTTGCGCGATTAATTATATTGAGAAATGAAAAGACGCGGATTCCTCAAACGTTCCATCCTGGGTTCTGCAGGGTTCATGCCGCACATTGCCTCTTTACCGGTGTTCTTTGATTCGGGCAACGCCCGAAAAGCTTTTAAGATCGGTGTGTGCGACTGGTCGATAGGAAAAGGCAGCGACATCGGCGCTTTTTCGCTGGCAAAGGAAATAGGCGCCGATGGTATCATGGTGGATATGGGCGGTGAAGAGAACGATCTGCATATACGCAAGCAATCGGTACAGGATGATTATTTACGCGAGTCGAAGAAAACAGGCATAGCCATCTCGAGCCTGGCGCTTGGCGTTTTCAACCGCGTGCCCTTTCATGAAGATCCAAGGACGGAAGAATGGATAACGGCTTCGATCGACGCTGCGGCGCATCTGCAAACTAAAGTTTTATTGCTGGCATTTTTCAATGCCAGCGACCTGCGGAATGATGATGCACGCAAAGCCAAAGCCATCAATATTTTAAAAAAAGTGGCACCCCGTGCAGAAGCGAAAGGAGTTATTCTCGGTATCGAATCTTATTTGAACGCAGCAGAACATTTGGACGTCATCTCGCAGGTGGGCTCGCCCAGCCTGAAAGTGTATTTTGATTTCCGGAACACTGCCGATGCCGGTCACGACACCGTTACAGAATTTAAGAAACTGGGAAAAGATATGGTGTGTGAGC
>CBIGXK010000035.1:0-18882 GCA_966193805.1 uncultured bacterium
CCAGTGGATCACCTTATTCTGAAAATAACTTTCATTGCAGGCAAGGCACGGCGCTGCCGCCCTAAACCCAAAAACCGCATCTTCAACAACAGGTTTGCCCGTCTTTATGCTTTCAAAGAAATTACTGAAATGCGCAACATGGTCACTAAACCCTGATGGCGCCACATAAGTGATATCGGGCAGGGTTTGCGGCTTCTGATCTTCCTCGGAATATTTTCTCGAATGTTCCGCCTTCAGCCGTTCCTGCATCTCGTTAGTAAACGTGTGCAGCGAATCCCAACCCCCGATCGCCGGCGCCTTCGCCATCTTCCTTCTCTTCACCGTCACCTTTCGCTCGCTCACGAACATCACCCCGTCAGAGCCGGTAATTTTGGTGTAACCCGTTTCACCTTCTCCACTCACAAAATTTACGTGCAGCGACACCTGGAACGGTGCGTGCCGTTCTGTTTCGGAGTATTCCAGCACGGCGCTCATCACGTCGGGCACGTTCCTGCCGTCTTTCCAGTAAGTAAGATCGCCGAGCGAATAAATTTTAGAAGGACCCAGTGAACCAGTTAAAAAATGCAGGCCGCTCAGCAGGTGAACATAAAGGTCGCCCGCCATGCCTGTGCCATACTCCCTGTAATTTCTCCACCTGAAGAAACGTTTGTCGTCGAACGGCATTTTCTTTTGCTGGTTCGATTGGTAACGGTCCCAGTCGATTGTGTTGGGAGATGAATCAAGCGGAATGGTGTAGTTCCAGGCTCCCAACGCACTCTGGCGGGTGTTCACCGCTTCAACTGCATTGATGGTGCCTATCTCGCCGGCTTCGTACAATTCTTTTGCCTTCGCGAATCCCAGGCTGCTCACACGCTGACTGCCTACCTGGAACACGTTCTTCGTCGCCTGCTGTGCCTTCACCACTGCCGCTCCCTGCTCAATTTTATGCACCATAGGCTTTTCACAATACACCGCTTTTCCTTTTTTCAGCGCATCTATGCATATTTTGTCGTGCCAGCTATCGTTAGTGGCTATAATTACCGCGTCCACATCTTTTCTGTCCAGCACTTCTTCATAGCGTTTCGTGGTGAATACGTGGGCGCCAAATAATTCCTTCGCATGCTCGAGCCTTCCCGAATACAAATCGGCGCATGCCACAATTTCAACGCCGGGCACTTTCAATGCAGCCTGCATATCATTATATCCCTGTATGCCCATGCCAATGCCGGCCACGCGGATATTATCGGTTGGTGTAAAAACAGGGGGCGCCTGCATCATCACCTTTTGGCTTCCGGCCTCGAAGGCGGCGAGGTCCTTGGTGGTGAGCAATGCCGCGGTTCCGCCAAGCTGTTGTAAAAAACGTCTTCTGTTTGCCATAATGTTGATTAAAAGGGTCAGGATTTCATGAGAAATTCATAATTGTGTTTGATGCTCTCAAATGCCGTGTTCGTATATTCTTCCTGCTCCACGAAAAAGTATTTGAGGCCCGACTTACCCGCATTGCCCAGCATCTTCCTTATATCCAGGTCGCCCTTTCCGAATTCGGTGCTGTGCTTTTTTGCAATCACCATATCCTTCAAATGCCACAGCGGAAACCTGCCCGGGTGCTTGTCAAAATATGTAACAGGATCATTGCCGGTTACCACTACCCAACCGAGATCGAGCTCCATATTGACATATTGCGGATCGGTGTTTTCGAGCAACACATCGTAAAGCGTGCTGCCGCCGTCCTTCTCGAATTCATAATCATGATTGTGATAGCCGAACGAAAGGTTCGATTTCTTGCATGCCTCCCCTGCTTTATTGAAAGCATCGGCAGTCTTTTTATAATTGGCGACTGTCTGCCCCTTAAAAGGCATTGATGACACAATCAAATATTCCTGCCCCGTTTCTGCGGCCTCATCGATGGTTTTCTGCCATTGATCATCCATGTGCACATGGCCACTGCGGAGCGTCATTCCCAGGTCGCCCACCACCTTTTTAATCTCTTTCGCACTGAGGCCATAATAATTTCCCTTGTCGCTACGCGCCGATTCAAGCTCCTTGTAACCGATTTTGGCCAGCAATTTCAACGTGCCCACAGCATCATTCAGCATTTCCTTGCGAACGGTGTACAATTGAATGCCTACATCATTCATCTTCTCAACGCCGACCTTCAGCGGCAAGTAAAAGCCCGCTGTCAGCAATGCGGAATTTTTTAGAAAATCACGCCTGGTTTTCATTTTTTGTGTTTGTAGTGTTAAAAATATTATTTCATTTTTTGTTGAACTTCATCCAGTCTATAAAAGCTATCCTTTCGTCAGTACCCGAACCGTTCCTGAATACCAAATAGATGTTACGCCTCCCCCAAACCGGCTTTACCAGCAGCTTCGATTGCTGCCACTGGCCCCTTTCTTTTTTCTCCAGCGGCAGTTGCCCAAGCAGCGTTCCATTTGCCGAATCGAGCCGCAGCTCAAGCATACTCCCTTCCACCCTGCTGAACATCCGGAACTCGACAGATCCTATATCCGTAAGATCAATTTCCGGCAGGCTCATGTAAGCGCCGTTTCTGATGTTGCCGACAAATACGGTGTTCGTACCCGGGATTTGCGACTGGTTCATCTTTTTATCCAGCACCATGTCTTCCGCCTCCACGGTGGCGTTCCTCAATATCAGCATCACGTTGCTGCTCAACGGGCCAATTCCCGTTGCACCCCTGTCGGTATAACCTGCACGCATCACATAATATCCCGACGACCGTGTTTGACGGTGATCATCAGGCGCAAGGGTCCCCCGCATCGGCAGCAACCGCTGCTTTTCGTTAACCGACAAAATATACTTCACCATCTCAGCGGCCTCTTCCTTTGTGTGCTGCGGATGAGCCGCCATCATGTTTTCTCCCCAATTGCCATTGCCGCCGCTGATGATTTTGCCGGCTAAAGTTTCAATCACATTTTTACCTTTATAACGGTCAGCAATAGCTGAATAAGCCGGCCCAATCGTATTGCTCGTGAGCTTTTGGCTGGTCTTACAGTCGCTTTTTTCGAGCAGGTTTTTTCCTTTTACATATCGCAACCCACCCTGTATTTCCGAATCAGGCGGCAGCAGCGCAAGGTCCTTTCCTTCTTTGAGGTAATCGAAGTACACATGTACATCGCTTTCCGCTATCCCATTTCCAATGGTGCCGTCCTCCCGGTC
Source organism: uncultured bacterium (assembly GCA_966193805.1). Lineage (GTDB taxonomy): Bacteria > Bacteroidota > Bacteroidia > Chitinophagales > Chitinophagaceae > Flavitalea. Next base: position 3,157 of record CBIGXK010000035.1, read on the forward strand.
TTTCACCTCCACTGAATAATTCAGTTTCTCGTTATCGAAATAAAAGGATCGGTTCGATCCGCCGGTGCCAAGCTCTACTGCCGGCCTGTCGTTCCCTACTTTTATTTCCAACTGCGCAGTCGAAGATTTTCCCTGTTCGTCTGTTACGGTCACACTGGGTTTGTAGATGCCCGGCGTTGCATAGACCGCAGTGGCGTGATCGCCTTTGTTATTTTTAACGCTGCCGCCCTGCAGGTTCCAGGAATATTTGAGCTGGCCATTGTTGTCAAAATCAAACGAGCCCGCAGCAGATAAATTTACCGTTAGCGGCGCAGCGCCGACAGTTTCATCCGCCTGTATCTGCGCCACAGGTTCGCGATTGCCCGCAACATAGCTGATCTTTACCAGCCTGGAATCGGGATTATGTGCAAAGTAGTTTGCACCATATTGCAGCACATACATGGCGCCGTCGGGACCAAACTTAATATCGATGGGCTTGTACCACTCGTGCGAAGGTAAAAACGGCTCAACACTGGCGTAATTTGTATCGCCGTCGAACGATACCACTTTCACAAAGCTTCTTGCCCACTCGAAGATGAACCACTTGCCATTGTAGTATTCCGGGAATTTTGATTTCGCATTTTTATAATCATCGGCATAATAGAGGGGTCCGCCCATTGCGCTTCGAGAACCCTGCCCCAGCTCGGGAAATTCCGGCGATGCACCATAAGAGTACCACATCATCGCTTTTCTTGCGGGCGGCAAGACTTTCGAGCCTGTGTTGTTCGGTGAATTGTTCTCCGGCCGCCCGGGGTTGAACTTCGGCCCTATCTTATTCGTAGCGAAGTCGAAATCGGCATAAGCTTTATTATCCGCCACAAAATATGGCCACCCGTAATTGCCGGGGCTCTTTGCCTGGTTGTATTCATCATAGCTTTGCGGCCCGCGTTCGCTGGAAACACCGCCATCCGGTCCCACATCGCCCCAATACACATAACCGTTGCGCGGGTCAACAGTGAACCGGAAAGGATTGCGTGCACCCATCACATATATCTCCGGCTTTCCCTTTGATCCGTCTTTCGGAAATAAGTTGCCGTCAGGAACTGTGTAAGTCCCGTTTGCCTCAGGATGTATCCTCAATATTTTTCCCCGCAAGTCGTGCGTGTTGCCCGAAGACTTCTGCGCATCGAAGGGCATGCGTCCCGGCCGTTCGTCGATAGGTGTAAAACCGTCCGATTCTTTTGAGCTGGTGTTGTCGCCAGTGGAGATGTACAGGTTGTTGCCCGGACCAAAAGTTAAATGCCCGCCCGAGTGACAGCAGGTTTCACGCTGGGTGGGAATTTCGAGGACAATTTTTTCAGATGACATGATAATACTGTCACCCCGCATTTCGAATCGCGACACGTTCTGTTTGGCTACATCGCCAACCGGCGAATAATTAATATAGATCCAATGATTTGTTTCAAAGTCGGGATCGAGCGTCACACCGAGAATACCATCTTCATAATTTCCCGATATATTCACATCCATGCAACCGACAATGCGGGTTTCTTTTTTCGCAGGGTCATACAATTTGATATTTCCCCTTCTTTCAACAAACAGTACGCGGCCGTCTTTAAAGATCACCATTTCCATCGGCTCATACATATAAGTATCCAGCACTTCCGTCACAAACCTGTTTTCTTCCGGCACCGGTAATGTTACTGCATCATCATAATCGGGCCGGCCATTATCAGCAATGTAACCGGTTCCTTTGTCAACCACCTGCGGGCTCAAAGGTGATGCGTGCGCAGCCAAAAATATCTTCCCGTTTTCATGCTTCCCCTGCCAGTAGTTATCTTTTGAAGCATTCAGCTTGTCGTTCAGCGCATTCATCCACGGCCAATTGGTGACCGTATCGCGGCGTTCGTTGACCGACATCCAGCTTCCGCCTGCTTCGATAAAACGTTGCAAAGCCGGCTTCTGCCGGTAGTTAAGCGCTTCGGGAAGCACGTCAATAAAAATCAGTGAAGATATGTGCATCAATGAATCTTCCATCAGCCAGTTGATGTTACTGGTGGTGTCGAGCCTGATATGGCGCTGTTCTGCTGCCTTCCTGATATCCTGCAGTATTTGCGGATCGGTGTTCGAAGAATTGACCAGCGCCATCCATCGTCCCGGCTCGGGTGCACTACAGCCATTCATCAGCAAAAAGGTGATGCTGCAAATGAACGGACCGATTATTTTTCTTAGGGCAGGTATTTGTTTTCTCTTCATCAGTGTATAATACAATGTTATTTGATGTCGGCGCTGTTGCTTACAAACGCAATCTTTTTGCTGTCGGGCGACCATGACGGCGTGTTGATGCTGCCCTGTCCGCCATACACATACCCGATCACTTTCACGTTTTTAGGATCATCAACCGGCGCGAGGTGCAAATAAACATGTTTGTAAAAAGGATGATCATCCGATTTTGCTTCTTCTTTCAGGAAAGATAAGTACACCATCCATTTCCCGTCGGGAGAAATATGCGGGAACCAGTCGTGAAAATCTCCGGCAGAAACCTGTTCCTGCTCACTGCCGTCGGCTTTCATCCGCCATATCTTCATGTCGCCGGTACGGTTAGAATTAAAATAAATGTATTTGCCATCGGGCGTGTACTCCGAACCGTCATCAAGTCCTTTGGCCGTGGTCAGTCTCTTTTCCTTACCTCCCTTTGCCGGTACCTCGTAGATGTCGAATTCGTCACTGCGCTGGCCGGTGAAGACAAGTTTCGTTCCGTCGGGCGACCAGCCATGCAGGTACGAAGGACCCTTCGGTGTAATCTGCCTGGGAGTTCCGCCGGTCACGGGAACAGTAAATATCACCGAGCCGCCGGCCTTTTGCACGCCGCTGCTGAGGCCGATCATTTTACCGTCGAAAGACAGAACGTGGTCGTTATTGTTGTTCTTCACATCGCCGGTATTGACGACCTCCGCCTTTTTCGCGTCAAGGTCAAAGCGGTAGATCAGGCCGCCGCTGTTATAAATCAAGCTCTTTCCGTCGGGCGTCCAGTTGGGCGCCTGGAGGGATTTGGGTGACGTGTGAACGATTTCGCGGCTGCCGGTGGTCACTTCGAGTATTTCGATGCGGCTGCCGAGATAGTCGCGGTAAGGCACGAGGCCCTCCCATGCGGGTACCGTGATGCGCACATTATTAAAAACACCGGTTTCCAGGACGTCTTTGTTGTGAGATCCCACAAAGAGGCCTACATACACATCGTCGCCCAGGTCTATATCCGCCACCTGCTCTGTAAAGTAAGGCTCGCCGTATTTGGCCACTCTCATAATATATGTCTTGCCTTTCCTTTCGAGCTCAATGATGTTGGCATGCGTCATTTTCGCCTTTATTTCTTCGGTTTGCGCGCCCGCTGTGCGGCGGAACTGCAGCGACGTAAGGCCGTCGCCATGCACCACGGCATTCACGTGAGGCGATTTACCGTCGAGGTCCTTTCTCACCATCCAACCCACTTTGCGGTGCTCCTCAACACCTTTGGGGCCCACAAATTCGGCGCGGGTGTGGAGGATGAAGTCGCCTTTGATTTTCTTCCATACAAACTGGAACTCATCGTGATCGGCCCAAATGTTATAGCCGGCGCCGGAGATCACGTACTGGCCGGTTTGTGGAATATAAACGGCCGATCCGGGCTTGACGTCCGTCCCAACATCGCCGTGACCGTCGAAGATACCGACGGCGCCGGATTGGGAAAATAAAGAGGCGTGGAAACAAACGAGAAGGAGAAACAAGGAGCAGAGCTTCGTTGATGGCAGCATTTTTATCAGTTTATTTTGTTAGAGTTTTCAAATGTATCCTGATTGAACCTGTTTTTTTGATTTACCACCACATCAACACTACATCATGCCCCCTGAAACCGGCCTGACGGCCTACAACATGGGATGGGCACTACATCAAAATGCTTAACTTTCTGGCACAGCCAAACATTAACATGAGAACAATCGCCCTTCTTGCCTGCCTGTTTTCGTCAGTTTTCGCCGTCCACGCACAAAATCCGATTGGGATCCCCGACATCTTCAACTACAGCAAAAACGAATATAACGCAGGCATGCAGAATTGGGAAATGGTGCAGGGAGATAATGGTATCATGTACTTCGCGAACACCGAAGGTCTGCTCAGCTTCGACGGATCCACCTGGAACCTCTTCCATCTGCCCGAAAAGGCATATATCCGGTCGATCGCCCTCGGCAACGATGGGAAAATTTATGCAGGCGGCCAAAACGAGTTCGGTTTCTTTACTGCCGACGGCCAGGGCAGGCTGTACTTCACCAGCCTGCGCAGCCAAATTGCTGAAAACCTGCCGTATTTCTCGGATGTCTGGGACATTGTCGCCAACGGCAACGACATCTTCTTTCGGTCAAAAAGCGAGATATTCTATTATGATGGCAGCCGCGTCACCACCTATCCTGCGCAAAAAGAATGGCGCTTTGCGGGCAGGGACGGCAACAGCGTCATTGCACAGGACCAGCAGAACGGCCTCATGCGATACAACCACGGCGCCTGGAAGGAGATGACTGCCGACGACGATCTTCCCAAAGGATACCTGGTAACCGCCGCCGTGTCTTTCGGCAAAGACAGCACACTGGTGACCACCCTGAATTCCGGACTCTACATCCTGCACAATGAAAAGCTGGAACGCCTGCCCTTAAGCGAACACTCCGCATTATATAATAAGCTGATATTAAACGCAGCAAGGGTGAACCCCGGACAGGTAGCCGTAGGCACCAACCAGGGGTGCTTTATTATTAATAATGAGGGCGAAGTGGTGCAGGTCCTTTCAAAAAATGAAGGTTTGCAAAACAACACCGTGCTCAGCCTTTTTCTCGACAAAAGCTCAAACCTCTGGCTCGGACTCGAAAACGGCATCGGCTTCATTGCTTACAATAATGCCATCAAGCATATCTATCCGCAAACACAAAATGAAGGCATTGGGTACAGCTCCATTCTTTACAATAATGAACTCTATTTGGGTACATCTATAGGACTGTACAAAGTTCCTGTTACCGGTCCCGGCGACCTGTCGCTGATACGGGAGAACTTTCAGTCCATTCCCTCCATCGAGGGATCGGCATGGTCCCTCTCGGAAGTCAATGGAAAACTTTTGATGGGCCATCATGAAGGCGCATTTGAAATTGCCGGCGACAAAGCGGTGCCCATCACCAGGCAAACCGGCTATTGGACCTTCCTGCCCCTCGAAGATGTTTTTCAGACTTCGTATGTCATTGCCGGTAACTACAACGGGCTCGACTTTTTTCAACTCACCGGCGATCACTTTACACCCAAAGGCAATCTTGTCAACTTCAATGAATCGAGCCGTTTTTTGGCGATGGACAACCACAAAATGATTTGGGCGGCCCATCCCTACCGCGGCATTTTCAGGATCGATATGAATGAAATCGATAAGCCGGTGATCAAATTGTATGGAAAAGAACAGGGGCTGCCTTCGTCGGTACGGAACAACCTGTACAGGATTAAAAACCGCGTTGTGGTAACCACCGAAAAAGGGGTGTATGAATATGACAGGATCACGGATTCGTTTGTGGAGTCTTCATGGTTCAAAAACTTCCTCGGCCAGAAGAATATCAAATACCTCAAAGAAGATAATGCCGGTAATATTTGGTTCATAGAAGACAGGTCGCTTGGCGTAGTCGACTTTTCCGGCAAAACGCCTGCAGTGATCTATTTTCCGGAACTGACGGGAAAGGTGGTGATGAACTTTCCGCACATTAATCCCATCGACAGGAACAACGTACTACTCGGCTCGGAAAAGGGATTTTACCACATCAACTACGAACAGTATAAAAAAACAAAGACCCCGCTCGAGGTGGGCATCCGCACAGTGAGAGTGATTGGTTCCGGAGACAGTATTTTGTTTGGCGGATACAATGAAAAAAACGCTGTCGAGATGCAGGTGCTGGACGACGATCTGAACTCATTGCACTTTGAGTTCTCCTCTCCCACATACGAACGCCAGGCGAGCCTCGAATACAGCTACAGGCTAAAAGGTTTCGACAGGGAGTGGTCGTCGTGGATAAAAAAGTCGGAAAAAGAATACACCAACCTTGCACCGGGTGAATACAGCTTTGAAGTAAAGGCGAAAAGCAATTTGGGCAACGAATCACAAATACGATCGTATTCATTTAAAATATTACCCCCGTGGTATGCCGCACCCATGGCGTTTGTCGTGTACATACTGCTGCTGGCAGGTGTGGTGTACCTGCTGTACAGGATGCAACAGGCGCTCATGATCAGGCAGCAGAAGAAGCATGAAGAGGAACAGAAGCATTTGCAATATGTGCACCAGCTTGAAATGGAAAAATCGGAGAAAGAGATCATTGCTTTGCGCAACAGGCAGCTCACTCATGAAATCGGGTCCAAGAATTCCGAGCTCGCATCCGTTGCGATGCATCTTGTACAAAAAGGAGAACTGCTGGCGAAAATCAAGGACGAATTGATACGGTTGAAGAAAAGCCCTTCCTTCGATCCGTCGGCACACGAATTCAGGAAGATCATTAAAATATTCAATGCCGAAAATGAAATGGATAAGGACTGGGAAATGTTTGCTTCACATTTCGACAATGTGCATGGCGACTTCCTTGCCGCATTGCGCGAAACTTATCCCATGCTCACGCTCACCGATCTGAAGCTGTCGGCATACCTGAGAATGAATTTGACGAGCAAAGAGATTGCGAAACTATTGAACATTACGGTGAGAGGCGTGGAGATCAGCAGGTACCGGCTGAGAAAAAAGCTGGGAATAGCTACGGAAGTTTCGCTGTATAGCTTCTTCAGCGATTTTAAAAACCGCAATGAGGCAGAAATAAAAAGGCAGGACAAGAATGTCCCGCCGGTTTTTACGTGATCATTATTAACGACTCTTAATTATAGCCGGGGTTTTGTTTCAGCTTGATTTCACCTTTTGAATTTTCCACATCTATTTGCGCCTGTGGTATGGCATAGAATTCATTGATTCCCTTTGTGAAGACGGCGTCCTGGTTTGTCGTGAAAAATGATGCGCGCGTCTTTTCTTTGGACTGGTAAGTATTCAGCACGTCGGCCATGTAGCCTGTTCCGTTGTCCCATCGCTGCAGGTCGAAAAAGCGGTGACCTTCCATAGCCAGCTCCAGCCTTCTTTCGAAACGAATGGCTTTTCGCGCATATTCTTGTCCGTTAGACGAAAAAGTGCCGGTTGTATAAGGGTTGATCTTGTAGTTGTCGGCCGGCGCGCTCGAGGTGGTTTGCGTGTACACACAGGTATTGGCATTGTAGGCGGCGTTTTTATACACCCATCCCTGTGGATCGGCGGCGCGGTTCCTCACCATGTTCACATAAATTTCCGCCTGGTCGAGACTGCCGATCTCCGCCTCCACTTCTGCCGCCCACAAAATAATATCAGCAAAGCGTATGAAATTATAGTTGTTCGCGTTGATCTGCGTTGCTCCCCAGAAGCTTGTTTCGTTGGATGAAAGTGTTCCGAACTGACTTTTGGCATACACATTTTTTTTCGGGTTAAACACGCCGTTTGTTGCAGGGTCCCTGATCCATTGCCTGTCGTGCGGACCCCAATCCAAATAAGGAATTCCGGGGCGGCCGATGGTCCAGTCAACGCGCGGATCGAGTGTACCGGTATAAATGTTATTGGAATCACTCACCACCGTGCCCTCGTCCCACGTATCCAATAACGGCAAGCCGTTTGCATCGGTTTTGTACGCATTCGCGAGGTTCCATGAGGGATTGTTGAAACCGCAGCAACCGCCGGGCGCGCCGGGGCCATTCGGAAAATTCAACACATCGCCGTAGTTGCCGTTAAGCGCCGAACCATCATTTACAGAAAACTGGCAGGCGAAAACAGACTCAGGTCCATTTTTCTGCGGTGCGTTGAAATTGCTTTCAAAATTAACGAGCGCGTATTTCTGTCCGCTTGCGGTTATACCATTATTCATGAGATCCTCCAGCAACGGTTTCGCTTGTGAATATTTGTCCTGGAACATATAGGCCTTTGCCAGGAAGGCCATTGCTGCATATTTGTTCACGCGTCCCGCCTGCGGCTGGGTGTTTGGAAGGTTATCAATTGCAAATTGCAGGTCGGCCTCGATTTGCGGCCATGCATCAATGTAATTTCCGGAGCCGTCAATGTTGGCCACCTCCAGGTTTTGATTTTCGTAGGTTACCGATTCGTCAACAAAAGGTATGTTGTTCCACATCTTCTTACCGTCTTCATGATAAAAGCCGCGAAGAAATCTCGCTTCAGCAATCATGCGGGTTCTCTCTTCTTCAGAAACGTCTTCAACATCCGGAAGAATACGGATCACATCGTTTGCACGCTGAATGCCGGTGAACAGCATCTTCCATTTCTGGTTCAGGTAAGGCGTAGTGGCCTGCGACAGCGACCAGGTGCCGATAAGCACTGCCGGCGGCTGATCGCCGGGAGTGGACCCTTTGTACGAATCATCGGCGGCCATGCTGCCATACACCCAATTTGAGCCTGCGCTTCCATAATCGTTTCCCTGGTTGTCGATACCGATTTCTCCATCCAGCAGCGCGTACGCTCCCACCAGCAGGCCTTCAACACCCGCTTTGCTCGTAACATTCGGCGCCGCCAGGGAACCCAGTGGTTGTTTGTCAAGGAACGACTTGCTGCAGGCATAAACAACACATAACATCAGCAGCAGGAGAAAGTATATTTTATTTTGTTTCATAATTCAGGCAATTGATATTTAAAATCCCAGGTTGATACCGAATGAAAATGTTTTTTGATTGGCCGGGTACACGCCCCCGTCAGTGCCGAAGTTGGTGCTGGCAGTGTTGCTGCCGGGCAATTCGGGATCGAGACCGGTGTATTTTGTAATAGTGAACAAATTTGCCGCCTGCAAATACACACGCAGCTTATCCAGCCCCGTACCTCTTAGCATGCTCTCCGGAAACGTATAACCGAATATGAGGTTCTTCATGCGCATGTAGGAACCATCTTCCATCAGGTACGAATTGAAAGCACCTGATCCATTGCTGAAATTTCCGGTTCTTTCCAATATCGGAACTGTCGCATTCGGGCGATCGGGTCTCCATGAATTGTACAGGGCATTTTTACTGATCGCCACATCGAACGATTGCGGAAAATCTATCGACGAACGCACGTTGTTGATCACGTCGTTCCCAACCGACGCGTAAAGGAATGTGAAGAAATCAAAGTTCTTGTACCGCGCGGCAATGTTCAGGCCGGTGGTAAAATCCGGATTAGGATTTCCAAAGTGCACGCGGTCATTCGCATCAATCTTCTTATCATTATTCTCGTCCCGGTAGCGAAATCTTCCCGGCGCCGCCGCATCCTGTACCGGGGCGCCTGCTACCTCTTCGGCGCTTTGGAACAACCCGATTTGCCGGTAACCGAAAAATGCGCCAACGGCCTGACCGGGCTGCAGTCTCGATACACCGTAATCAATATAAGTGATGCCTGGCGGCAGGCTGATCACCTTATTATTATAAGAAGTGAATGTTCCCGTAATGTCGAACGTAAAATCTTTGGTGATAAGGCCGTGATAAGTAACGGCCAGATCGATACCGCTATTCTCGATATTACCCGAGTTCACGAAAGGCGGAAGTGCGCCCCCGGCAGTAAAAGGAAGTTTTTCCTGGAACAGCAATCCCGAAATGGATTTCTTATACCATTCCACCGAAAGGTCGAGCTTGTTATACAACAACGTGGCATCAAACCCGATGTTGGTGATGATGTCTTCTTCCCACGTAGTGAACGGGTTGCCAAACTGGCTGCTGTAAATACCGGGAGTAGACGTGGTGCTGGCGCCTGCAATATCATAATATGAGATCACCGGGTTTTGGGCAAACAGCGTGTAGGCATTGGTGGGATTGATATTGCTGATGGATCCCAGTTTGCCCCAGCCTCCCCTTATCTTCAGGTCGGTGATCCAGTCGACCTGCTGTAAAAAAGCTTCTTCCGAAAGTCTCCAGCCTGCGGTCACGGACGGAAAGGTGCCGTACCTTCTGCCTGAGCTAAACACCGACGAACCGTCGCGGCGTAAAGTAGCGCTTAACAGGTACCGGTCGTTGTAACTGTAGTCGAGTCTTCCAAAGATGGAAAACAACGAGCTTTCGTAAGGGGTCTGAATTCCGTTTTTACCGGCAATATTCGAATTCGTTTGCGTGGCCGCCTGCCCGGCATTAAGCGTCCACAAATTCGGATCAACGGTAAGGCTGTTCACGTTCGTGATAAAATAATTTCCTCTTGACGCGCCAACGGCACGGCCGCCGTTTTGCAGCGCCTCGGTTCCCACCAGCACTGATACATTATGCAGCGATGCAAATGTTTTCGTGTATTTGGCAGTGTTCGTCCAGTTCCAACTGTTGTAATAGCCGTAATTTTCGATGTACCCGTTGGGATTGGTGCTGTTTTCGGCGTTTTCGTAAGCAGTAAAGGTGAAAAAGTTATTGAAGAAGGAATTGTATGTTCCGCCAAACGAAGATCGCACGGTGATATCTTTGAAAAGATCAACTTCCACAAAAGCATTTCCGTTCATCTGCCATTCGGTGCCCGTGTAATCTTTTGTGCGGGCCATAATGGCGACCGGATTTGGAGCGTTACCGAGGCTCTGTGAACCGCCGCCGGCAAAATTTCCCATAATGTCGTACACAGGCACGATGCCGGGCATCCTGAATGCCGCATTCAGGGAGTTGGCATTATTGACGCCGGGCAAACCCAGGTACTGCGGGTTCTGTTTATAATAAACATACAGGTTCTCCCCTATCCTGATATTATCTTTTACGGTGAACGACGTGTTGATCCTGGCGGAGTATCTCTTCAGGTAAGTGTTTATCAGCGTTCCCTGCTGGTTGAAATAGTTCATCGAGAAGAGGTAGGTGGATTTGTCGCCGCCGCCGCTCACGGAAATATTATGGCTTTGTATGGGCGCGGGTTTGAATATTTCATGAAACCAATCGGTGCCCTGTTTATTGGCTTTGGTGATTTGGTTGGTGTACAGCGCATAAGTGGCCGGATCAGTGCCGGGGTCGCCCTCCATGGCGCCTGTCGGCGTGATGTAATCGGGTATCACGGGGTCAGCGCCATTTCCATATTGCTTGTGTACAGGCTGCAGTCCCAGGTTTTCATAGGTCTGCCAAATGGCCTCGGCAGCTTCCTGCGGGTTGGTGAGGTTCCACACATTTCCACTCAGTGGCCGTTGCGTTCCGTAGTAACCGTCGTATTCCACTTTTGCTTTCCCCGACCTGCCTCTTTTGGTGGTGACAATGATCACACCGTTCGATCCGCGCACACCATAAATAGCGGCTGCACCGGCATCCTTCAGCACCTGTATGCTTTGGACGTCGTTTACATTGAGGTCGTGCAGGCTGCCGTAAGCGCCGTCAATGATCACCAGCGGTTCGGTGCTGCCCACCGATGTGATGCCGCGAACCCTGATATTGCTCGGGCCGCCGGGAGCGCCGGAGTTTACTATCGTAACCCCTGCCGCCTGTCCCTGCAGCATGGATTCGGTTGTGCCTGTCGGTTGGGTTTTCATATTGTCCACGTTCACCACGGCAACCGAGCCGGTGATATCTTTTTTCCTTTGCGCGGTGTAGCCGGTTACAACTACCTCGTTGAGATTGGTAGAAGATGATGAAAGGCTGATGGTGCCCAATGCCGTTTTTCCCGACAGGCTAAGTTCCACCTGGCCGAAGCCCACACTGGAAATAACGAGCGTTGCATTTTCATCGGCAACATTAATGGAGAAGCTGCCGTCTTCCCCGGTATTGGTACCCCCGTCAACACCTTTTACCTGCACCGTTGCGCCAACTACCGGCAGCTGGTCGTTGGTGTTAACCACTTTTCCCGTCACCGTTTTTTGCGCCACGGCGCCCATACAGAAAAGCAAAACGGCCGTCACAAGGAGAAACCGTTTTTGGGGGGCCGAAATTTTTACTTGCATAAGCAATGTTTGGTTTTATAGATAAAAAATAAATGACTGAGGATCGTTCACCAGGGAGCGATCAATTTTGTTTTACTTCCGAATTGCTTACAAAAGAGAGCTTCTTGCTATCCGGCGACCAAGAGTTCACATTCAGCGTTCCCTGTCCGCCATACAGGTAGGCGATCACACGCGGCGCGCCCGCTTGCGAAAGGGGCATCACGCGCAGCATCACTTTCTTATAAGAAGGATGTCCATTGGGTTCAATGTCGCCGGGAAAAGAAATGAAGGCTATCCATTTTCCATCGGGCGATACATGCGGGAACCAGTTGTGGTATTCATCGAATGTGAGTTGTTCCCTGCCGGTTCCACCGGGTTTCATCCGCCATATCTGCATCGTTCCGGTGGGGTTGGCATTGTAATAAATGTATTTCCCGTCGGGCGAATATTCGGGACCGTCAACGTGCCCGGTAGTGTTAGTCGTAAGAGCAGTTTCCTTCCCGGTGGCAACGTTTACAGAATACAGGTTGTAGATATTGGAACCATTTCTTTTTGCCACGATCGCCACACTTTTGCCGTTCGGCGCCCATCCGTGCCAGTAAGAAGGTGTTTCTGTGGTTACCTGTTTGGGTTCGCCGCCTTTGAGCGGTAGTACGAAAACAGTAGAGCCGGCACCGGGTTTTCCCGCTATCGAACTACTGATCGCCAGCATTTTTCCATCGAATGAAATACCGTGATCATTATTAATGCGGTTGGCCGATCCCGTGTTGAGCTGCTGAGGCGCTCCTCCTTCAACCGGAATTGTATATAAATGGCCTTGCTCATTAAATAACAACTGTTTACCGTCGGGCATCCAGTTAGGAGCCTCGAAACGCCCGTTGCCTTCGTGAATTATTTTTCTCACGCCGGTTTCGACGTCGATGATTTCGAGCCTGCTGGCCATCTCGCCGCTGAAGGGTTTTGCATTGCGGGCAAGGACGGGATTAGGCAGATAAGGATTTTCAACCGGCCTGTCTATGCGCACGTTCCACACTTTCGCTTCCTCCACTTTGTTTTCGTCGTGCGAGGAGATGTAAAGTCCGACGAGCACAGAATCCCTGAATTTCAGCTCGCGGGTGGCCACTTCCTGCAGCGGCTCTCCGGGGTTGGCGATGCGCATGGTGAACAGGTTACCTTTTCTTTCGAGTTGAACGACCTGGAAAACTGCTTTCTTCGGAAAAAAGACTTCGTCTTCGGGATCGCGCATGTATGCGCCGCGCAGCGGCCGCCACTGCATCACCACAAGGCCGTCGCCGTGAACCACGGCGTTCATGCTTGCAGCCGATTCGTCGTCCGATTCGCGGACCATCCAGCCGATCTTACGGTGACCGTTGCCTGTTTCTCCCAGGAATTCGAAATTGCCCGTAACGATGAAGTCGCCCGGTATCTTCTTATACAGGTACCGGAATTCATCGCGGTTGAACCATATATTATAGCCTGAGCCTTTGAGGTGATAGGTTTGCGTAACCTCATCGTATGTTGCGGCGCCGGCATTTTTTGGTTTGCCGATGTCGGCAGTGTGGGTGAATGTGCCAATGGTGGGTGCCGCAGGCGAGGTTGACTGCGTTTGCACGTTCGACGTTTGCGCCTGCAGGTAAGAAGTTGAGAAAACGAAGAACAATAAGGTGAATAATTTCATGGCGGGATCGTATGTTGTTGAAGAAAATAATGATCGGATCAAATGTAGTTTGCTGATGAGGAGCGGCCTCAAAACGGCATACATTATCACCACTACAGAAAAAACGAAAAACCTGATTTAGAGGGTTTTTTGATACTTCATCACTACATCACGCACGAAACGGGAGAGAGCGGGCCGCGCGTGACCGGTTAACTTTGGCTTTTTGCCTCCGGAGGATCACTTATTTGGCCGGGTTTTGACTTATAACTTATAACTTTAACTCGATGATATTACTTGTTGATGACAGGCACGAGAATATCTTCTCCCTGAAGACTGTTCTGGAACAACACGGCTTTGCCACCGACTCGGCATTGTCGGGTGAAGACGCCCTGAAGAAACTGCTGAAAAAAGAGTATGCGCTCATCATCCTCGACGTACAGATGCCGGGCATGGACGGCTTTGAGGTAGCCGAAGCCATCACCGGGCTGAACAAGACAAAAGACATTCCCATCATCTTCCTCTCGGCCGTAAACACGCATAAGAAATTCATAACAAAGGGCTTCGAATCGGGTGCCGTTGATTACATCACGAAACCTGTCGATCCGGACATCCTCATCCTCAAGGTCCGCAACTTCTACCGTCTTTATGAAAAGACCCACGCCCTGAAGGAGGCCGAAAAATCACTGACCGCCACTGTCAGTGAACTGCACACCACCCTCGAGTCACTTCCCCAACTGGCTTTCACAGCCAGCCCCGAGGGTAAAATAGAGTTTGTGAACAGGCAGTGGTTCCTGTTTTCGACATCGCACCAAAACTTTCCCGATACCGCAGGCGGTTCCAGGCCCATCAACGAATTATGGGAGAGGAGCATTGAAGCGGGCGCCGAGATCGAGAGAGAGGTTTGCATCCGCCGGCTCGATGACGGCCAGGGGTATTATCACCTGCTGCGGGCTACGCCCATTAAAATGAATGGCCGCATCACAAAATGGGTCGGCACGTTCACCAGCATCCATGAACAAAAGATGCTGCATGAGACGCTTGAAAAGAAGGTGGCCGAAAGAACGCAGCAACTGATGGACATCAACCGTGAACTGGAAATCAGCAATAACGACCTGGAACAATTTACCTCGGTGGCCTCGCACGACCTGAAAGAACCACTGCGCAAAATCCAGGTGTTCGGCAACCTGCTGAGAGAAAAGGCGGCCCTCGACGATTCAAAGGCCATCTACCTCAATAAGATCCTTCATTCAGCCGCAAGAATGAACAAGCTGATCACGGATCTGCTGTCGTTTGCCAGCCTTTCACAACCCGATATTTTCACTTCCACCAGCCTTAATAATATTGTCAACGACGTTGTGAACGACCTCGAGCTGCTGATTCATGAAAAGAAAGCCGTGATCGTGATCGATGAAATGCCGGAAGTTGAAGTGATTCCGGGCCTTGTTGCCCAGCTTTTCCAGAACCTCGTTAACAACGGACTCAAATTCACCAAACCCGGCGTTGCCCCGCGTATAAGAATTTCGGCTGAATTAACTGATAAACCGTCGATGGAAAGCGCCGCCGCGCCCAACGGTAAGTGGTGCCGCATCTGCGTGGCCGATAACGGCATCGGGTTCGATGTGCGCTATGCCGAAAAGATCTTCACGATTTTTCAGCGCCTGAACAACAACCGCGATTATGAAGGAACCGGCATTGGCCTGGCCATCGCAAAAAAGATCGTTGACAGGCACAAGGGAATTATTAACGCCAACAGCACGCCTGGCGAGGGCTCCACATTTTATGTCATCCTCCCTGCAAAACAGGAAACGTTACGTTCATCTGGTACCGAAAACCAGTTCTTAAAAATTTCTTTAGCCTAAACATCCATGACGAGATTTTTTAGACAATTGCCGCTCAATATAAAGCTGATAGTGCTTGCAGTGATCCCCCTTGCCATGCTGATCTTCTTCATGCTCGAGATCAACGTGGAAAGAATGGAAAAGATCAACGTCATCGAAAGTTACCTGCAAAGGGCCTCCGACGTGGAACAAGTGGGCCTGGCCATCGATGAGCTGCAGTCTGAGCGCCGCTACAGCTTTGGTTTTCTTTTAAAAAAAGAATGGCGCAATGAGCTGGTGATACAACGGCCGAAAACAGATG
>CBIGXK010000036.1:0-18603 GCA_966193805.1 uncultured bacterium
TTCCCTGCTTGGCCCACACTTCGGCCATGGCTTCCGTCACCACCTCTTTTTCCTCGATCGAGTCGGCGGCGTTGCGAAGCACCACCTGCTGGCGGGTATCGTCTTCGGGGTTGCGGATGGCTTCTGTTTCGGCAGCGGGCAGCTTCTTCATGCTGCGGAGCCACTCGGTGAAGCTTTTCAACTGCTGCCCCAGCCGGTCCCTCGACAGATCGGCCTGCTGGAGCCTGATGCCCTGCGAAGCAAAATAATCTATCGTGTGGTACGACTGGAAAGCGATCGGTTCCATGTCTTCATTACCGGCATTACCCAATACCGCTCCGCCGGCTGTGACAGGCTGCTTCTTTTCCGGTTCATCGGGCTGCGTTTTCTCTTCAACCGCTTTTTCGCGCAGGTCGAGATTCAACTGCCATTGGAACCAAAGTGGATTGTGAAAATAAAGGCCGGATGTGATAACGTCTTTGTGCAATCCGCCGGGGTTCGCATCGTGCCGTTTCCGGGCCAGCAGGAAACGCGCGACCGACACATAAGGAAACCTGTTTACAAACGATTCGAGTTCGTCTACGGTTACCTCCTCGATACTCGCTTTTTGAAAAAGCTGTTGGGTTATCAGGCTGATCTCGTTTGTCATGGCACAGTTTACCAGTTTGAAAAAATCCTGTTGAAGACCTCATCGGTAAGGTTCTTCAGTATATCCTCCGATTGCTGTGCTTCAGCCTGCTGCAGACTAAGCCCTGCATTGAAATCGAAATTACGGCTAATATCGGCTTCAAAATTGGCTTTTTCATCGAGGCGGTTCTTAAAAACAATATGAACGGTCACCATCAGCCTGTTGGTGGAAGCTTCCTGGTCGGAAACGCCGGCTGTGGAAACCGAATAACCCGTAATGGCGCCACTGATGTCGTAGTGTGCATCATCGCCGGGAATGAGGGTGAGCCTCGTTTGGTTATTGATTTTCTGGCGCAGCCTGTCCGTTAATTGCGGACTCAACTGCGGGTTAACGTACGTTGCCCTGTTCTCGATATAATTCACGTGCACCGTTTTCACTTCCGGCGGAATGCTCACATCTTTGAATGAATAACAGCCGCTGTAAAATATCGTTGCCAGCAACAACAGTAAAATGGTTGTTCGTTTCATGAGGTAGTTTCACTCTTTGATGTCGTACTCTTTTAGTTTCCTGTAAAGTGTTCTTTCGCTGATGCCGAGGTCGGAAGATGCATCCTTTCTTTTTCCGCGGTGTTTCTTCAGCGCTTTTTCTATCAACTCTTTCTCCTTGTCCATGATGTTCAACGATTCTTCGACTTCTTCATGATGATGGATGTCGCCATCATTGTGATGAAGAAGCACTGGTGAAGAACTCTGTGGTATTCCGCCATGCTGCATCATTTCCTGTTGGTGCAACTCTTTCATGTCATTCATGAACGAGGGATGTTGCGAAGCGATCGAAGGATTTTGCAGGATGTCGAAAAACATCTTCTTTAATTCATTCACATCCTTTTTCATGTCGAAGAACAGCTTGTACAATATCTCCCTTTCATTGGCAAAATCCGGCGACGGTGTGTGACCGTGCGCCAGCACAGGCAACCTGTTTTCTCTTACAGGAAGAAAACGTTTCAGCTCGCCTGCCGTTACAAACCTGTCTGTGGCGAGCACCGAAATCTGCTCGGCAATATTCTTCAATTCACGGACATTGCCGGGCCAGGTGTAGTTAATTAACATAGATTTCGCGTCCTCGTCGAGTTGTACGGGAGCGATTTTATAACGCTCGGAAAAGTCTGCTGCAAATTTTCTGAATAAAAGAATGATGTCTTCTTTCCTGTCTTTCAAAGCGGGAACGCGAATGGGTACCGTGCTGAGGCGGTAGTAAAGATCCTCGCGGAACCGGCCGTGCTGGTGCAATTCCAGAAGATCCTTATTGGACGCGGCGATAACGCGCACATCCGTTTTCTGCACTTTTGACGATCCCACTCTTATGAATTCTCCTGTTTCCAGAACCCTTAACAAGCGGGCCTGCGTGCCCAATGGCATTTCTCCGATTTCGTCGAGGAAGATCGTGCCGCCGCTCACAGTTTCAAAATATCCCTTGCGGCTGTCAACGGCACCAGTGAAGGAACCTTTTTCATGACCGAATAATTCTGAATCGATCGTTCCCTCCGGAATCGCACCGCAGTTTACGGCGATGAAAGGATTGTGTTTCCTGGCAGACAAAGAATGAATGATATTGGAGAAGACTTCCTTACCAACGCCGCTTTCTCCGAATATCAGCACGGTAAGGTCGGTATTGGCCACCTGCGAAGCCACCTGCAACGCATAATTGAGTGCCGGCGAATTGCCGATGATTGCAAACCTGTTCTTTATGCTTTGTATATCCATCCGTATTTATTTAACTGCCGTGCCGAGTAATGTTCCGCCGGTTGAACCGGTCACCAGCACGTTCACATAATGACCTTTGTTGAGCATGCCGTCTTTCGGAAAAACGACAACTTTATTTTCACTGCTCCGGCCCATCCAGTCGCGATCGCTTTTCTTCGAATCGCCTTCTATCAATACCTTAAATGTTTTTCCAATGTCGGCGTAGTTGCTTTTTTTCGACAGAGTATTTTGCAGTGATACGATCTCTGCCAACCTTCTTTTTTTCGTTTCTTCCGGCACATCATCGGCATAGCGTCGCGCTGCGAGCGTGCCCGGGCGTTCACTATAAAAATACATGTAGCTGAAGTCGTATCCGCACAGTTCCATGAGGGCGAGCGTTTGCTGATGGTCCTCTTCTGTTTCCGTACAGAATCCGGCAATGATATCAGAGCTGATGCCGCAGCCGGGAATAACCTCGCGAATACGATTGACTTTCGCGATGTACCACTCCCTCGTATAACTCCTGTTCATCAATTGCAATATCCTGTTCGACCCGCTTTGCACGGGAAGGTGAATGTATTTGCAAATGTTTTCGTGCCGTGCTATTGCAAACAACACGTCATCGGTTATATCTTTTGGGTGAGAGGTGGAAAACCTGATCCTCAGCGCGGGATCGATCAGTGCCACCTGTTCGAGGAGCGCCGCGAATGTTACCGGTTTGCCGGCGGGTGTATCGGGTATCCAATAATAGCTGTCCACATTCTGCCCTAGCAGTGTTATTTCACGGTATCCCATGTCCAACAGTTGCCTGCACTCCCGAATTACCGATTGTGGGTCGCGGCTTCTTTCTCTTCCGCGTGTGAAGGGTACCACGCAAAATGCGCACATGTTGTTGCAGCCGCGCATAATGCTCACGAATGAGGTAACGCCATTTGAATCGAGCTTTACGGGAGAAATATCTGCATAAGTTTCTTCGCGGCTCAGCAAGACGTTGACCGCTTTAGTGCCGCCTTCTGCACCGGTGAT
This sequence comes from uncultured bacterium, assembly GCA_966193805.1. Taxonomy (GTDB): domain Bacteria; phylum Bacteroidota; class Bacteroidia; order Chitinophagales; family Chitinophagaceae; genus Flavitalea. Next base: position 3,376 of record CBIGXK010000036.1, read on the forward strand.
AAGTGAGGGCAGGGAGCGATAGGCATCAGGGCCTATGACGAGATCTACCAGTCTCTCTTCTTCCAGCAATTTCGCTTTCAGCCTTTCGGCCATGCAGCCCAGCACGCCGATGAGTGCTGAGGGCTTTTCTTTCTTGATAAGGTTGAAGTCGCTCAGCCGCTTCCTGACGGTTTGTTCGGCTTTCTCACGTATTGAGCAGGTGTTCAGGAAGATAAGGTCGGCTTCTTTGTAATCGCGGGTGGCCCCGTAGCCACTGTCATTGAGTATGGAAGCCACTACTTCGCTGTCGGCGAAGTTCATCGCGCAGCCGTAGCTCTCGATGTAAAATTTCTTCTGATAGGGGTTCACTTCCAGGGCGAACGGCGCAAAGGCTTCTCCCTGGCGTGTTTCATCGTGCACTTTATGGTCGGTAACGTTCAGCATCGCCTCATTTGAGCGTGCAAAGTTAGTAAAACCGAGGCAGTTTTGGCAGTTAAAATGGGCAGATTGACAGACGTTGTCCACCCCCGGCGCTTCGCGCCACCCCCGCCAGCGGGGGATATATGCACCTTCGCTACCACGGCCCGCGGGGGATATATGCACCTTCGCTACCACGGCCTGCGGGGGATATAATGCACCTTTCGCTACCACCGCCTGCGGGGGATACGGGCCCCTCGGGCAAAACGTAAAACTTACAACTTAAAGCTCTCTCGTTTCACGTCTCGCGATTGCCCATTGCCCGTTGCCCATTGCCCATTGCGCATTGCCGTTTGCCGTGAAATTTATCTCACTTAACAATCACCGTCTGCATCGCGGTCACCAGCTCTTTCTCCATTTGCTTGAGATGCTGGTGCGTTTGCGCCACCACCAGCCATTCTTCATGCGATTTGATGGCATTCATGTCGCGCTGGTTCTCTTCGATCATCTTCCTCACCTTGCGCAGCTTTAAATAACTTACCGTAGATAGTATTTCTTCCCTGTAGAGTTCTTCGCGCGTGTACATCTTCCCCTCGTAGTGCTCCTTCCAGTTCGGACTCAATTCGTAGGGGAAATCCATCAACGCTACAACGGCGGCGCTCATCTGCTGGTCCTCGTAGTACAAAAAATTCTTTTCCGTGGGCCGCAGACCTTCCCTGTACCAGGTCTTATAGGTTTCCATGATCTGCTGCAGCGACAATTCTTCAACAAGATGCTGTTCCATTTCGCCAATTAGGTAATCGGCAACCGTAACCCCTTCGCTCCATTCCTTCAGCCCGAATTCGATGAGGCACTTTATCAGCGCGCGTTCATTCTGTTCATCTTTTTGCAGCAGCGACAGGATATCCTTATCCTCGCCGGCAGGCATTTCATCCGGAATAATGGGCATTGAAGCCGCCTCTTTTGCATCCTGCTTGCTGATCTTGTCGCGGATGTGCTTGTTCACCAGGTTGATGAGGCCGCCTTCGTCTATCTTCAGCATTTCCGCCGACTGCCTGATGTAATCCTGCCGCCGCGAGAAATCTTCCGCACTGTTGATCCGCGCGATGGTATCGGCAATCGTGTTAACCGCAGCCGACCGCCTTGAGCTGTCGTTACCCGCTTCTTTCAACAGCACCTCGAGCTGAAACAGGATGAAATCTTTTTTATTGGCAGAAACAAATTCGCGGAAGCGCGCGGCGCCGAGTTTATTGACGTAACTGTCGGGATCGTCCCCATCGGGAATGAGCACCAGTTGTACGTTCAGACTTTCTTCGAGTGCCAGGCCGAGACCGCGCATAGCAGCCTTTATTCCTGCTGCGTCGCCATCATAAACAATGGTGAGGTTCTTCGTGTATTTTTTTACCAGCCGCAGTTGGTCGGGCGTCAGCGACGTTCCGCCGGAGGCAACTGCATTTTCGATACCGGCCTGGTGCAGGGAAATGACGTCGGTGTATCCCTCCACTAACAAACATTCATCATTCCTGTCGATGGCCTGCCGGGCAAGATAAGCGCCGTATAATATCTTGCTCTTGACATAAATCTCATTCTCAGGTGTATTGATATATTTCGGCGCTTTGTCATTTCGCGCGATGATGCGGGCCCCGAACCCGGCAATTTTACCGGACTGGTTATGTACAGGAAAGATCACACGGCCGCGGTAATTATCGGTGAGGCGCTCATCCCTCATCACCACCAGGCCGCTCTTCTGCAACAGCTCCGGATTATACTGTGCCTGGATGGCCGTTTTTGCAAAGGCATCGCGTTCCGGCAGGCAGTAGCCGAGCTGGAACTTGCGGATGATGTCTTCCCGGAACCCCCGCTCTTTCAAATAGCTTAAGCCGAAATCGCGCCCATCGGGGTGCTCAAACAGGATTTCGGTGAAATATTTCTGTGCAAAGGCATTAATGATGTAGAGGCTGTCGGCCGATTGCTGCAGCAGTTTTACTTCGGGGCTTACTTCTGTTTCTTCAACTTCAACGCCGTATTTGTTCGCCAGCCACTTCAGGGCCTCCACGTACGAATACTTTTCGTGTTCCATCAGGAAGCTGATGGTGTTGCCGCTCTTGCCGCAACCGAAGCACTTGTAAATTTCTTTGGTGGGGGAAACGGTAAACGAAGGAGTTTTTTCGTTGTGAAAAGGGCACTGCCCGAGATAGTTCACGCCACGTTTCTTCAGCCGCACGAAGCCACCGAGCACTTCGACGATGTCGATCCTGCTTAAAATCTGCTGTATGGTTTGCTGGCTGATCAATATCCGGGATTGGGCGTAAAGATAAGCACCCTTTTTATGCACATTTTACACGAAAAATGAAGATTTCCAGTTTTGCGAAATCTTTTTTATTTTAGGTAACCGATCCTAAACCCTGGGAATTTATTTATCAGAATTTAATCATCAAAATTCTCTCCCATGGTAACAACTACAGAAGTAGGCCAGCTCGCCGGCGAATGCAATCTTTGGCTTGACACTTTACGCACCTTTAGAAACAAGTTTCAGCACTACAAATCCGTTCTTCAGGACATGGCAGTTAACCAAACGCAAAAAGATGTGTTGCTGGAGATCGAGCACCTGGACAACCAGTTTCACATTCAGTTGATCAATATTCATGATCTGAAGCAAGCCATTAAAAGGCACACGCAAAAAGTCGATACCGAACGCTTGCAGTCGAGCCATCTTTCGGATGATCTGCTTGCCCGGCATGAGTACCTCTTCGATGAGTTTCAACGCCAGGAAGCCACGCTGCAGATTATTGCCAGGGAGTTTGAGAGATTTTCGAAATATGTGAGGTAGGGAGTGGGGAGTGGGGAGTAGGGAATAATAAAAGCAACATTATCTACTACCCACTACCTACTCCCCGTTGTTCATTCTTTCGCCTTTAACGAATAAATATATTCCACTATCACTTCCGCGCTGTCTGCTTTTAATGCGGGGTGTGCAGGCATTGCCGTTTCTCCCCACACGCCGGCACCGCCGTTGATGATCTTTTTCGCAAGGTAATCGGTGTTCTCCTCACTCTTCGAATACTTGTTGGCCACATCGGTAAACGAGGGGCCGATCGATTTCTCATCCACCTTGTGGCAGGTTTGACAATCGAGCGATTCCATCGTTTTCTTTCCCGTCATCGCCGGAGTGGATTGCTGATGACCTTCGGTCTTCGCAAATTCTGCAGAATCAACCGCAGGCTTCGCACCATTATCGGCAGCGGCGGCTGCATTCTTCGAAGGAAGTTCACCCGGGTTGTAATCTATCCTCGACAGTGCGGCATCGGCATTTTGCGTGAACCAGCCGTTTCCGTATTCGAGCATGTAAATCTTACCATCAGGTCCCACTTCCATATCTATGAGCGCGTTCAATTTTGTAGAAGGCATGAAGGGTTCCATGTTATCGAAGTCGCCGTTAGGAAGGAGCGTTACCGCTTTTATCCAACCCCGGATCCAGTCGTACTCGAACAATTTACCATCGTAATATTTGGGCATTATGTTCGTGTCTGTTACGTGATATACCGGTCCGGCCATGGCGTTCCTTCCGCCTGTACCCACCTGCGGGAAGCTGTCGGATACCGCGTAGGGATAATATACAAGGGGCGGTGTGGCGGGCGGAAGTTCGCGGATGCCTGTATTATTTCTCGAGGCATTGATGGGATGCCCGGGATCGAATGCTTCGCCGGTTTTGCCTGTCGCGTAATCGTAACGGTGATAGGGATAATTGTAGCCCACAAAGAAGGGCCATCCAAAGAATCCTGCCTTCCTTGCCTGGTTCAGTTCATCGTAACCCCGCGGCCCGCGCATAGCAGAGTCGCGTGCCGCATCGGGTCCTACCTCTCCCCAGTAAAGAAATCCTGTGCTGGTATCCACAGAAATGCGGTAAGGGTTCCTGTTGCCCATCACATATATTTCGGGTCTTGTTTTATCCATGCCTTTCGGAAACAGGTTGTCGTCGGGAATGTCATAGGTTCCGTCTTCGTTCACTCTTATCCTCAAAATCTTTCCCCGCAGGTCGTTGGAATTGCCGGCGGTTCTTTCTGCATCGTATTGCTGGTGGCCGGGGCGGTCGTCGAGAGGGGCGTAACCCTTGCTCACGAAACGCTGGTTGGGCTCATCGAAGGGTGTGCTGTTATCACCGGTCGAAAGGTAGAGCAGCCTGTCTTTTCCGAATGCGATCGAGCCACCGGTATGGCAGCAGATTTCTCTTTGCGAATAGAACTGCAAAATTATTTTTTCGGAAGCCTTGTCTATTTTATCATTCGTAAATGTAAAGCGCGAGAGCCTGTTCACCGAAGTATCGACAGGCGAATAGAAAACATAAACGAAATTATTCTTTGCAAAATTGGGATCAGCTTTTATTCCCAGCAAGCCTTCTTCTGCGTTGACACCGGGTGTGTGTTTCGTTTTATAATAAACATCGAGGAAACCGGCCTGCGTTAATGAAGTGTCGCTGTTCTTGTACAGCAGTATCTCTCCGCGGCGTTGTGAAATCAGGATGTCCTTGTTGGGCAGGATCGTTATTTCTGTGGGTTCGAAGAACCCGCCTTTTTTCAGGACTGTTTTGGTGAACCTTTCTTCTTCGGGAGCTTTCGGTGTGTGCACCTTGCTGAAATCGGGCTTGTTATTTTCCCCGATGGCGTATTGGATGCCGCCGAGCAGGTGTTTCAGGTAATTTTCTTCCTGGAACGACTCGTCGGTATGGCCGAGCTCGGTATAAAATGACCGGCCGCCGTCAAATTCATGGTACCAGGCCATCGGGTGGAAGTCGCCGTTTGTGCCGCCTTTATATGATTTCTCATCGATGGTGATCAACACATGAATGTCTTTATTGAGGTTTTTAAAGTTATACCACTCATCTTTTCTCTTCCAGGTGTCGGGAAGGTGCTTGGTGGAAACGTGATTTTTGTCTACCACGTTCAGCACGGCTTCCTGCTGCTGCGGGTGGCCGTTGAAGTTTGCGCCGATGAGCCGCGTATACCATCCCCAGTGGTAGCCCGCGTCGGTGGCGGCGTGTACGCCTACGAAGCCGCCGCCCGACTGGATATACCGTTCGAGTGCATTTTCCTGGTACATGTCGAGCAATGAATCTTTTGTGTCGGTGGTGTTGAGAAACACCACGGCAGCGTATTTCTTAAGGGAGTCTTCGTTGATGTACCGGGCGTCTTCGGTGGTATCGACGAGGAAGCCGTTTTCGTTGCCCAGCTTCATGATGGCCGCCTTGCCGGGTTCAATGGAAGAGTGCCTGAAAGTTACTGTTTTAGAGAAAACGAGGATCCGTGGCTTGCCGGATCTTTTATTGCTGCAGGATGAAAAGGTGAGGGATAGGGCAATCGCTGCAAGCAGGATCGAATATTTAGTCATAGAGGGCAAAATAAGGAATAACACGGAAATTTATCAAATCGCGACCAATTTTCAGTTTTTTATCATAGTTTTGCGGCCCGTTTCCCGCTCCGGCGGGATTACCCACAAGGCTCCATAAGTTTCCGCCTGTGCGGAACGCCAGCAGGGTGTAAAAATAAATTTATTCAGTAATGCCAAAAGTTAAAACGAACTCGAGCGCAAAGAAAAGGTTCAAAGTTACCGGCTCGGGAAAGATCACTCACCAGAAGTCCTTTAAGCGACACATTCTTACCAAGAAGTCAAAGAAACGTAAACGTGCCCTGAACAAGGATGGCATCGTGCATAAATCGAACCTTGATTTTGTAAAGCGCCTGTTGAGGTTGAAATAAACCAGCAGCGTTCACGGTAAAACATCAACATCAACTATTAAAATCATTCAGATATGCCACGTTCAGTAAATGCAGTTGCATCAAGGGCAAGAAGAAAAAGGATACTCAAAGCGGCCAAAGGTTATTACGGCAAACGTAAGAACGTTTATACCGTCGCTAAAAACGTAATGGAAAAAGGTCTTACATACATGTATGTGGGCCGTAAATTAAAGAAGAGAGAATACCGCACACTCTGGATCGCGCGTATCAACGCCGCGGTTAGGGAGGAAGGATTGACATATTCACAGTTCATCCACCTGCTCAACCAGAAAGGAATAACCCTCGACCGCAAGATTCTTGCGGACCTTGCGATGAATGAACCCGAGAGCTTCAAACAACTGATCGCTTCAGTTAAATAAGTTCATCAACTCATCAGATACAACCGGATGCGATAACTGCATCCGGTTTTTTTGTGTCATTGAATTGTTCAAACGATTATTTTTGCACGGTGCAGTGAAACCAACCGCTGGCATCAGACCGATAAGCTATGGCCATCAATACTCCGAACGAGTTCATGAATAATTCGTACAACGACCTGGTCAAACAGACGTTCAACTACCCCCAGGAAGATTTTGAAACAGTGGATGGCAACCTCTACTTCAATGGGCTCGACCTGAAGGCGCTTATCGACAAGTACGGAACACCCATGAAGCTCACTTACCTTCCCAAGATCGGCATGCAGATCAGGAAGGCGAAGAAAATGTTCGCCAACGCAATTAAAAAACACCGGTACGAAGGCGAATACAATTATTGCTACTGCACCAAGAGCTCGCATTTTTCTTTCGTGGTGGAAGAAGCACTCAAGCACGACATACACCTCGAAACTTCTTACGCTTACGACATCGAGATCATCAAAAAATTGTACGAGAAGCGCAAGATCAACAAGGATATTTTCATCATCTGCAACGGATACAAGCAGCGCTCTTACACGAGCCGCATTGCACACCTTCTCAACACCGGGTTTAAAAACGTTATACCGATTCTTGACAACGCAGAAGAGCTGCAGGCTTATAAAAGGTCGGTGAAGGTGCCTTTTAAACTGGGTATCCGGGTTTCTGCAGAAGAAGAGCCCACCTTCCCTTTTTACACTTCGAGGCTCGGATTTCGTGCGCGCGATATTCTTGAATTTTATGTTGACAAGATCGAAGGCAACGAGGACCGCTTCCAACTGAAGATGCTCCACATCTTTTTGAACAAGGGTATCAAAGACGACATCTACTATTGGAGTGAATTGAACAAGATCATCAATCTTTACTGCCAGTTGAAGAAGATCTGCCCCGAGCTTGATTCGATCAACATCGGCGGCGGCTTTCCCATTAAGCACTCACTTGGCTTCGAGTACGATTACCAGTTCATGATCAACGAAATTGTGGGTAACATCAAAAAGGCGTGCAAGAAGAACAAAGTGCCGATGCCGAACATCTTTACCGAATTCGGCAGTTACACTGTCGGCGAAAGCATGGCGCATATATATAGTGTGATAGGCGAGAAGATGCAGAACGACCGCGAGTGCTGGTACATGATCGACTCATCGTTCATCACCACATTGCCCGACACTTGGGGCATCGGTGAAAAGTTCCTGATGCTGCCGGTGAATAAATGGAAGGAGGAGTATCAACGCGTGGTACTGGGAGGCATTACCTGCGACAGCCATGATTACTACGACTCTGAAGAGCACGTGAACGAAGTGTTTCTTCCCAAGGTAACGAACGGTGAACCGCTGTATGTTGGTTTTTTTCATACCGGCGCCTACCAGGATCAGATCAGCGGTTATGGTGGCATCAAGCACTGTCTTATTCCTTCGCCGAAGCATATTCTTATCGATAGGGATAAGAATGGGAAATTAGTGGATTGGGTGTATGCTAAAGAGCAAACTGCCCAGAGTATGTTGAAGATTTTGGGATACGTTAAATAAGTTAAAAGTTAAAAGTTAAAACTGAATACGCTCTCACGTCTCACGATTGCCCATTGCCGTCTCCCCTCACTTCCTAATCTTATACTTCTTATTCACCTTCGGGCTGTTGAAGTAGCGGTTGAGGTCTTCTTCCGTCATGTTGTTAGTGATCTCGATGGGGATGTCGATCAACTGTATCTGGATCTGCTTTAATTCTTCCTTCAGCTTATTCGTCTTGGTCATGATCTGGGCGTCTCTTTCACCAACGAGGCTGTTATCGCGCAGCATGTATTCAAGCCGCTTGATGGATGAGCGGATCAGCGAGGCCTGGTTCTGGTCGAACGTTTTTGGCGGCGCCACAGCTTCCTTTACCGGCACGAGCGACACGCCCACGCTGGGCAGCACACGGCCGGTCTTTGCAGTGGCTTCATCTGTCGAAGCATTCAGAATACTGCCCGTCAGCGCTGTTGTGGAACCGGTGATGTCGAAGGTGGTCCTTGTGTTTTTCACCCGGCGAACGTTCTTATCGAGTTGCAGGAAGGTGTATTTCAACTGCATTATGTAGGTATTGATGGCCTTCGTTTGCTTCTCGTATTCTTCCAGGGCAAGAGGGTAGTTGAGGGCGTCGTGCACCACGATCCGCACGATGGCCGTATCCTTCAGCATGAAGCGGTTGGCGCCCACGAAGCTCAGGACCACCAGCTTTACATGTGACGAATCCGTTGCCTTCACGAAATCGAATCCCGGCGTCCAGCTAAAATCCTGGTTGCACTCGCGAATCACGGAATAATTGATCAGCGGCGTATTGGAAAAGAAGGTGATGTTGTCGATAGGGAAGCTGCCGTTTTCGCATTGCACCTTGAAGTTCACGGTTTCTCCTTCTTCCACGTGGAGGGTGCCACTCACCGACGGCTTCACCCGTGAGGGGATGATGTCGGTATTATAAAAGAGGATGGTCATGGACGTATCCACCCGTTCGGTGGGATCTATGAGGCTTTGCACACCCACGTTCACCTTGTACTCATTATCGTATTTAAGTTTCCCGGAAAGAAAAAACGATTTTTCAACCCTTACGGTCAGCATCCCGTTGTCTTTGTTGATGCGGACGCCCGGCGGACTGTTTCTCAGGAACCAGTAATAGTCTGTGGGGTTCCGGTTGATTTCGAGGTTGTACTGCAATACCGAATCTACGTGCAGGGTAAAATACGGGTTGAGGTTGGTTATCCTCAGGACGGTGTCGACAGGGCGTTCGGCCAGCGTGTCGGTGGGTTTAGAAAGTGAATCTATAGGGGTCTCCTGCGCAAAACCATGTACAGAAAGGAAGGATACTGATATTACGAGAAGGGCTTTAAAGAAACTTTCCAGTTTTCTTTTCATTCGGTCTGCTTGAAAATGATGCGCGAAGTTAACCCATTAATGCTAAAAAAAATCCCAAAGCAGGCGAGTGCCTTTTTCGGGATTTTACATACCGGATGCAGTAAGCGCAGATCTTTTAGCCGACGGTAATCAGCTTCGGTTCGTTTTTAACCTCTTCTTTTTTAGGCAGTTCAATTTTCAGGATACCGTTTTCGTATTTCGCCTGAATATTTGCGGCGTCCACTTTTTCGTCGAGGCTGAAGCTTCTTTTAATGCTTTTTAATGTGAACTCGCGGCGGATATGTTTCACGCCTTCTGTCTGTGCCTGTTCTTTCTTTTCGTAGCTTACGGTGAGCAGATCCTTTTCAACATTCACCTGGAAGTCTTCCTTGTTCCGGCCGGGTGCCACCACTTCCAAAATGTAGGAAGAAGGCGTTTCGGTAACGTTGGCGGCGGGCAGGGTGGTGGCGTCTGCCGAAGGATTCACCCAGGCAGAAGGCAGATTGAAAAAATCGTTGAAGAAATTATCGAACGGTCTTGCTGCGTGCCCGTTGGTAAACTTTACTTGTGTCATGGTTAATCGTTTTAATTGTTTGAACTTTGCTGCTGGAAAATCAAAGCACATACCATCACTATTATTTCAGACATAATTTCCGGTTTGGCATTGTTGGGCTGCCATTATAACCGATTCGAAGATTCTCTTCATTTTTGACTAACTTTGCCGCGCTTTTGATAATCGTTGATTATCAGTTTTACTTTTAACTTTTAACCTGATATAAATGTATCCCGAAGAACTTGTGGTTCCCATGAAAGAGGAACTGACTGAAAATGGATTTACCGAGCTGCTTACTCCCGAAGAAGTGGAGAGCCAGTTGCAAAAGGAAGGCACAACGCTGGTCATGATCAATTCGGTGTGCGGATGCTCTGCAGGCACCGCGCGCCCGGGTGTGCTGATGGCCGTTAGCAATAGCACAAAGAAGCCGGATTACCTTACCACCAGCTTTGCAGGCTTCGACGTTGACGCGGTTCAGACGCTGCGCCAGAAATTAATGCCGTATCCTCCATCTTCACCATCTATTGCACTCTTTAAGGATGGCGAATTGGTGCACTTTATAGAAAGACACATGATCGAGGGCCGTTCAGCAAACATGATCGCCCACAACCTTATAGCGGCATTTGAACATTTCTGCTGAGAGCAGACCTAAACCAATAGCAGTTCATGTATCCTAACCTATATTATGCATTCCAGGATCTGTTTGGCGTTGAATGGACAAAGCTGAGATTTATTAATTCGTTTGGTTTTTTTGTAGCACTGGCATTTTTGGCTGCGGCGTATGTACTGACACAGGAACTGCGAAGAAGGGAAAGGCTGGGATTGATGCACGCCACCGACGACAGGCGAACGGTGGGAAGGCCCGCTACTGCCAGCGAACTTATCCTGAATTTTATCCTGGGTTTTTTGCTGGGCTATAAAATAGTCGGCCTTTTTATTTCGAACACCGCGGCAACAGCCGATCCGCCCGCGTATATATTTTCAATGCAGGGCCACCTTCCCGCAGGGATTCTGCTGGGGATCGTTTTTGCCGCCATTAAATATTACGAGAAGAACAAGCTGAAATTGCCGAAACCCGAAGAAAGGGTGGTGCGTATCTGGCCGCACGACAGGGTGGGAGATATGGTGATCCTTGCGGCTATATTCGGCTTCCTCGGCGCGAAGATCTTCCACAACCTGGAGAACTGGACAGAGTTCTGGAAAAGCCCTATCGAAGCGTTGCTGTCGTTCAGCGGCCTCACCTTTTATGGCGGGTTGATCTGCGCCACGGCGGCAATCGTGTACTACGCCCGCAAACATAAAATTTCTGTAAGGCACCTGGCCGATTCCATTGCGCCTGCGCTCATGCTGGCGTATGCCGTAGGACGGATAGGTTGCCAGGTTGCCGGCGACGGCGACTGGGGCATTCTCAACAGCGCCTACATCAGCACCCCCGAAGGAAAAGTGATGCCTTCCGATTCAACGCGGTTTCAACAAACCCTGGCGCAACACGCCACGGTGTATATGGAACAGTCGGGCTACACTTCAGAAAACCAGATACAGCATAAACGTGTGGAAGCGCCGCGATGGCTGCCCGACTGGATGGTTGCCTTCAACTTTCCGCATAATGTGATAGGGGAAGGGGTGAACATCAAAAATTGTGAGGGGCAGTACTGCAAACAACTGCCGCTTCCTGTTTTTCCCACGGCTTTTTATGAAACGATCGCCTGCCTGTTGCTGACAGGCTTCTTGTTCCTGCTCAGGAACAAACTGATGAAAATACCGGGTACCCTTTTCGCCGTCTATCTTTTTGTGAACGGCATGGAGCGGTTCTTCATCGAAAAAATAAGGGTAAACACTCAATACGACATAATGGGTTTTCACCCAACACAGGCGGAGCTGATCTCTTCGTTGCTCATGCTTACAGGTATTGCACTCTACGTTTACCTGTCGCGCAAAAAGCCGGTTGCTGCACGAATTTCGAACATTTAGTAAATTTTAACAAATCAGAGCGCACCCTTTTTTCAAAAAGGGAGTCTTATATATGAATACAATCAGTTTTCTCATAAGCAGTTAGTTTTGGTACGGGTCCCATGTCTATGGGACCTTTTTTTGTGCGCCCATCATTCGTCTGTTCGTCCGCTGTGTACCTTACCTTTATGGATAAACTGTTACCATGCCATCATTCGACATTGTAAGCAAAGTGGAACTGCAGGCGCTGGACAACGCCGTAAACGTTGTAAGAAAGGAAATTACCAACCGGTTTGATTTTAAAAACAGCCATGTGGTGCTTGACCTCGACAAGAAGGATTACAAGCTGAACATTGAAACCGACGACAATATGAAGATGGGCCAGTTGACCGACGTGCTGGTGAGCCGGGCGCACAAGCAGGGGATAGCGCCCGAGGCGTTCGATTTATCAAAAGATGCCTACCCCAGCGGCAAAGTAGTGAAAAAAGAGGTGTCGGTGCGGAACGGGCTGAAGCAGGACGACGCCAAAAAGGTCGTAAAGCTGATCAAAGACAGCGGGATGAAGGTGCAGGCGCAGATCATGGACGACCTGGTAAGGGTAACCGGGAAAAAACTCGACGACCTGCAGGCTGTCATCAAGCTTTGCCAGGGCGCGGATTTGGGCATACCGCTGCAGTTTGTGAATATGAGGAGCTGAGGTCCACCCCCGGGCGCTTCGCGCCACCCCCGCCAGCGGGGGATATTTGCTCCGTCGAGTTTTGCCCACTGCCCTCTACCCGTTTGCTCATTGCCGTTTGCCGTTTGCCGTTTTGGTTCTTTCCCCATTTTCCCCTAATTTCGCCCTCCATTTAAAATTTGTACGGCAAAATCCGTACTTATAAACAAAGCACCATGAAAAAGGATTTGCATCCAAAAAATTACCGCCTCGTAGTATTTAAGGACATGAGTAACGGCGTATCGTTCCTTTGCAGGTCAACCACCGCCACAAGAGAAAACATCACCTGGGAAGACGGTAATGAATACCCGCTGGTTAAGCTGGAAATTTCGAACACTTCCCACCCCTTCTTTACCGGCCAGAAAATGCTGGTGGATACTGCGGGCCGTATCGACAAATTCAAGAAACGCTACGAAAAGAAATAATTCGTCAAATAATTATTTATCGGTCCCTTCCCTCAACGGAAGGGATTTTTATTTTAGCAAATGACTAGATTTATCGAATGAACCAGGTGTACCTGTCAGACGGGGAAATAAAGGACAATCTTTATCCACTAACGCTTACCCGGTCGGCCGCAGACATTCGCGTGGGTATACTGTCCATACGTGAAAAATGGAGAGCCTTCCTGGGTGCTGACCCCGTCATTACCAGCGAGGAAAACGACGTACAGGACACCGGCCTGATACTATCCGCCAACATCATTCCCGGGCGCCGGTTCGTTGAATCGTTATTCAACCCCGACGGGAGCCCTTCCGAAAATCCTGCCTGGGATGCCGTAAAAATCATTCAATATCCCTGGCACATCTTCCAGTGGAACGACTGGGCAATCAGGGAAGACTTTCAACTGTTGACTGCAGGCCGGCAGTCAGCGCCCATCCCTGCAACCGTACAAACTATCGATCCGCAAAACATATTTATCGAGGAGGGGGCAAAAATGGCGCACTGCATCATCAACGCGGAAGGCGGACCGGTTTATATCGGGAAAAATGCAACGGTGATGGAAGGCACGATGATTCGCGGGCCCGTGGCCATTTGTGAAAATGCGACAATAAAAATGGGTGCGAAAATATATGAGGCCACCACCATCGGACCTCACGTTGTAGCCGGTGGAGAGATCAAGAATTCGGTCATCTTCGGTTATTCCAATAAATCGCACGACGGCTACCTCGGCAACAGCGTTATCGGCGAGTGGTGCAATATTGGCGGGGGCACATCCACATCAAACATGAAAAACAATGCGAGTGAGATCAGGATGTGGAGCCACACGCAGCAGCAAATGATATTGAGTGGCATCAACAAATGCGGGCTCATCATGGGCGACCATTCCAAGGCGGCCATCAACACCTCCTTCAATACGGGCACAACGGTGGGCGTTTCTGCGAATATTTTCGGGGAAGGGCCGGTACCGAAATATGTGCCCAGCTTCAGTTGGGGAGGGCGAGGGCCGCTCAAATATCAATTTGAAAAAGCCGTGGAGGATATTGACAAATGGAAAAAACTAAAGCACGGCAGCCTCAGCGAACACGAAAAAACAATGCTGAGGCTTATATTTGACCAAATTAAATAACCGATACACATGCGAAAACAAATAGCTGCAGCGAACTGGAAAATGAATGGCACCTATCAACAGGCAGAATTTTTATTGAATGATGTTCTCAAAGGAGAGATCGAATTAAAGCATCACCAGCTTGCGGTTTTTGCTGTTCCCTTTCCATTTTTGGGCGTGACGAACGAGATCGTTGTTAACAAGAATAATTACTTCATATCCGCGCAGAACTGTTATCATAAACCATCGGGAGCTTACACCGGCGAGGTTTCGGCAGAAATGCTGCGCTCCATGAATATCAAATATTGCATCGTTGGGCACAGCGAAAGGCGGGAGTATTTCAATGAAACAAATAAACAGCTCGCCGAAAAAATAGACCTGCTGCTGCAGAACGATATTGTTCCCATTTTCTGCTGCGGCGAACCGCTACCGACGAGAGAAGCAGGAAACCAGGACATGCATGTGGCGGCGCAGATAGAACAATCGCTTTTTCATTTGGGTGCCGACGATGTTAAAAAAATCATCATCGCGTACGAACCCATCTGGGCCATTGGAACGGGCAAAACGGCTACTACACAGCAGGCGCAGGAGATGCACGCCTTCATACGCCAGGTGCTGCAGAACAAATACGGTGAAAGCGTGGCGTCGTTTATTCCCATTCTTTACGGCGGCAGTGTAAAGGCGACGAACGCAGCGGAGCTTTTTGCCGCGAAAGATGTTGACGGAGGTCTTGTTGGCGGTGCTTCGCTGATAGCCGCCGATTTCATTCAGATCATCAAAGCGTTAAAGAAATAAAAGTATCCGCTTATAATAGTCTTTTATCAGCCATTGCATTATTTTTCGTGCTGCACGGCGCCAATCAGCATTTTGGATTGATACCCGTGAGCGATGTTTTCCTGTTATGCTTTCGTTATATTCTTATAGCCGTAGCAACAGGATTTTTTGCCCATATTTTATTTAAAGACAGGAAAAAGGCGTTTGTTTTTTCTTTTTTTCTGCTCCTTATTTTTTTTCTTTTTGGAGCGA